>CAYHSM010000055.1:5483-8229 GCA_964359325.1 uncultured Candidatus Peribacteria bacterium | reverse complement strand
TTTCGTAGTAACGTCAGCTCTTCCGTCTTGAGGCAATCTTTGTTCATCAATTTTCAAATCCGACATGATTTTTATGCGAGAAATAACAGCCGGATGAAGATTTGTCGGATATTCTACAATCTTACGCAAAACACCATCCACACGATAACGGATTCTTACATAATTTTGCAGAGGTTCTATATGAATATCACTGGCTCTAAAATCAAGCGCATAACTTATCGCCACCATTACCATCTGTTGAATATTTGCCGCCAGAATACTGTCTTCCAGTTGTTTTTGCTTTTCATCAGCCATTTATTTTTGGAAATAAGCATTAATTTGCACGGAAAAACTTATAATTTCCGGACCGGTACTGCCTTCGCCGGAATCTTCAAAATTTAATTTGATTGAAGATATATCCATCAAGCGGACTTTATTTTTTAAAGTCCCTGAATTCTCAACAAGATGCAAAAATTTTGTGAAATTCTCAGAGGAACTGCGAATATTCATGCTTAGCGGGAGAATTGAATAATTTTCATCTTGTATCGGAGACCGGTAGTCAATATTGGACACTTCAAAAGGGCTGTTTTTCTTGGACAATTCCTGTTCGTAAGCGTCAATTTGTCTGGTTAAAGCGGTATAATCGTCACCGGTTGGGAATATAATCTTCAACTTTTGTTCAACCTCTTTATTTAATTGGCTATATTCATCTTTTTTGTTATCCAGTTCCGTTTTTTCCTGGCTTACATCATCCCTTAAAGCGGAAATAAATTCCTTATTTTGAGCTGCGCCTTTTGTCGCCAAGCTATACTCGTTCCATTTTGTGTATGAATAAAATCCCATTGCACCAAGCAGAATCAAGCACAGGAAGGTATATGCATGAATATGCAATTTTCGTCTCCTTTCTTCCATTTTGTAAAACGCATCCGTCATCGTGTTTGTCATATTATTTTAAATCAAAAGTTAATTTAAGGGTTGCGGTGTATCCGTCATCCAGAGATCCTGATTTGCTGAATGATCTCATCTCTGCACTCTGGAAAAATTTTGACTGATTCAATTCATCAATCAGATTTACAATAGTAGTGAAATTTGTAGTATCGATTGTTTTTGTTTCACCTGATATGGATATTTTTCTGGCAGAGGTGTCAAAGTCATAACTTGTATAGCGAATTCCGCCCAAATCATCGTAAAAATTATCATCAAAGTGGCTGTCCACAGCCATGGTTCTTAGATCAATTTCATCAATAACGTCCGACCATTTTATTCTCTTATTTTTGATAGCGTGAATAACGCTAAGGTCATTAACAATTAACGAATTAACTTGCTTGATGAAGTTGTAAATTTCCTCATCTTTTAAGGCATCAAAATCAGCTTGTGTTATAAGATTTTTCAATTCCGTATTCCCGATTAATTTCAAAATTTGTTGATAATTTCTGACATCCCTTTTTGTTTGAGAATCAGTGCTGCTTGATAGAGAGCTGATTTTTTCATTGAGAGCATTGCGCAATTTCTCTTCATATAAAGACTGCAGTTGCGCATTTTCGCTAAAATTAACGTCAATCAAAGGTGCCAAAAATTTTCCCGAAATTTTAGTCTGTATAGTTAAAAGAGATTCTTTAAGATCTTTTTTAATATCTGTTAGTCCATCGCTGGCCTGATCTTTTTCTTGAGCGGAAGAGGTTTGGCTGTTAAAGATTTCATATGATTGTATAAATTCATCACCGTCATAACTGAATTTGTCAAAAGCAGCTTTAATTTGCAGATAACGATTCAGGTTAAGATCTGTTTGCAAAGAAATTATTTCGGAATTGCTCGAAGCAAGCTCTTGCGAGATATTTGGCAGATTAAATCGCGCAGTCGCAAAATCAAAAATATTTGTAAGTTGCGAGGTAAAAAATACGACTGACGCGATACTCGCAATAAAAAGCAGGCTAAATAGGATTTTGAGAGTAAGCAAAAGTACGCTTTTTTGAGGACCTATATCCTGCAACAGAGAAGTATCAAGCTCGGGAGCTTCTCCCAAGATTGCTTTGTCTGCATCACCGGTTTCAGTAGAAACAATGTTTCTAAGTAAATCGGATTCGCCCGCCTGAGGAGCTTTATTTTGATCTGCAGTTAAGGTTGTAGCTTGATCAGTCATGATAGTTTTTGGTATTTGTGTTTTTTTATCTATATATTTTAGCAGAATTTAAGGATTTGGTAAAGCATGAAAGTGCCAAAACTCACTAAAAAACCCATCCTGACAAGTCAAGACGGGTTTTGAAAGAAATTTTCAAGACGCTTTACTTTAATTCTACTGTAGCTCCGGCTTCTTCCAGTTTTTTCTTCATTTCTTCAGCTTGAGCCTTATCAACGCCTTCTTTTAATGGCTTTGGAGCGGCATCAACGATATCTTTGGCTTCTTTTAAGCCTAAACCGGTAAGTTCACGTACAACTTTGATAACTGCAATCTTTTGACCGCCTGCGGCAACCAAGATAACAGTCTTTTTGCCACTGTCTTCTTCTTCAGCAGCAGCGCCAGCCCCTCCGGCTGCACCGGCCATCATCATTGGAGCGGCAGCGGAAACACCAAACTTTTCTTCGAGCGCTTTCACGAGCCCTGCAAGTTCAATTACAGGTAATTTCTCAACTAATTCTATGATTTTTTCAGCATCTTTGCTGATTTCTACTGTTTTTGCTTCGTCTGACATATTTTTTTAGGTTAATATATATAAATATAATTTTTAAGCGGTTTGGGCAGGAAGTTCAGGTTGGGCAGGTTGTTCAG
>CAYHSM010000055.1:3327-5383 GCA_964359325.1 uncultured Candidatus Peribacteria bacterium | reverse complement strand
GCAGGTTGTTCAGCTTGAGCGGCAGGCTGTTCAGCTTGAGCAATAGGCTGTTCTCTTTTTTCTCTGATAGCATTAAGAGCTCGAACAAAGCCGGAAACAGGATAATTTACCAGATAAAGGAATTTTGCGATAAGCTCCATTCGTCCAGGCAAAGCTGCCAATTCATTGGTTTCAGCGACGGAAAGCACTTTCCCGCCAAATAAAGCGCCTCGCAGTTTAAGGTTCTTAACTTTTTTAGCAAATTGATAAATTAATCTCGCACCTGCAAGTTCATCCTCAGTGCAGAATGCAGCGCCAACAGGACCTTCAATAATCTCAGCCGGAATTTCTTGGTAGCCGGATTCTTTGGCAGCCAATTTCATAAGAGTTTTTTTGGCAACTTGGAATTTAACACCTTCTTGGCGCATCAGTTTGCGCAAAGCTTTTATATCTTTGACTGAAACACCCTGATAATCCGCAAAAATAACGGATTTCGCCTCTTTCATATGATCTATAAGCTTCTTCAGAATGGTATCTTTTTGTTCTTTTGTTAACGGCATAGGTTTAATATTAAAAAAATCTCGACTTGTCATTCAGACACTCGAGACATTTAAAAATTTTCTTTCTTTAAAATCTTTGGTGTCTCGGCAGGTCTTATCCACAAGGCTTCGCAGTGCCTGCTGTCTATGACAGGGGTAATTTATCAGAAAAATACCGAAAGTCAATTGAAAATTTTGAAATTTTAGAATTATTTAATGTTTGGTTGCTATAACAGGTTAGCATTTAGGTGAAATAGGGGCTGGCAGGTTGCGACCCCGACCTGATACGTCAGGGGTCAGGAGTTCAACTCTCCTCAGCTCCACCATCTAAATGCAAAGAGACCTTCCTATTTTAGGAAGGTCTCTTTGGGCAGTTACCCCGACCTGATACTGATTCTATTTTATCATTTACCTATAGAGTTTTCAACTGACTTAGAAATATCAGTTAAAAGAATTATGGCAATTATTTTGAGTGCCATAATGAATATGACGGCATATAGCAATCTTATATCCAATGTCCATCCTATTGATATTTTGGAAAGAATAAGAATAATCGAAGAGCTAAAGCTAATCAAAGATAAATTAGTTGCTCTTTGTGCATGGGGTGAATTTTTCAATATAAAAGAGTTGCGGATATTTCGAAAAATGTTTTCCGAGAAGAAAAAAATACAAAGTGAAACAATCGCCACGATGCTCGAGGCCGCTATTAGAAGAGCAAAAGCAATCATTTGAAAAATTCCGGAAATGATCAGTGCCATATGAGTTTTAATTTTATTTTCGACAAAGTGCGATAACCTTGCCCCTATCAGGGAAAAAACCTTAGCGATAAGATAAATCAAGCCCAGACTTTCCAAGTTAATTCCAAGACTGTTAAAAGCATATTGATAAACAAGTTCTCCACGCTCTGCAAATAATCCAAATATAAGCATGAAAATTAATAGTGAGACACTTATCTTTGTAAATAAAAGCTTATTTGGATTAGTGGCGGGAGAATCATTTTCGTTTAGATTTGATGCGTCGGGTTTTATTGGAATCATGGAAAATAAGGCTATCGTAAGCGAAATAAATGCCACCTGAAAACTAAAAGTGATACTGCTTAATCCTATCAATAAACTCGACATTAATATCCCGAATATCGTTCCCAGTTCATCCGAGGCACTCATTGATCCCAAATAATGTGTAAATATTTTTTTGTCATGGACAATGTCATGCAAGAAAGCTTCTTCGGTGCCGGATAAAAAAGCCAGTCCTATGCTAAAAAAAATCTGAAACAATAAGAATAACGTAAAACCTGAAGCAAAAATCAAAAATACAAAAGAAAATAGAGTAAATAAAAGCCCGATTATAAGAGTTATTTTTCTCCCTGCTTTATCGGCGAAAAAAGAGCTTGGGACTTCAGCTAACATTAAAAAGACAAGACCGATACTTTGAATTAACGCAATTTCACTGAAAGAAAGCCCATTTCTGTTTTGCCATATTATTAAAGTTGGAATAATTATCCCATAAGCAAAATGTTGAAAGAAAATCGAATTGTAAAA
>CAYHSM010000055.1:0-3227 GCA_964359325.1 uncultured Candidatus Peribacteria bacterium | reverse complement strand
TTAAAATCTTTCCTCGAAACCGCCAAAAAACCGCTTTTGGTCGTACTTGGACCTACAGCATCAGGAAAAACAGCGCTTTCTCTAAAACTTGCACATCTTTTTGATGGAGAAATAATCTCCACGGATTCCCGCCAAATTTACAGACAGATGGATATCAGCACCGATGCCATTCAAAAAGATCAACAGGAAGAAATCCCTCACCACCTTATAAACATTGTAAATCCGGACAAAACCTTAACTCTTGCGGAATACAGAGACCTTGCAACACAAGAAATTCAAAAAATTTATGAACGCAAACACTTGCCGATTTTAGTTGGAGGCACAGGGTTATACATCAGCGCGATTATCGAGAATTATGAAGTCCCGCATATTCCGCCGGATCTTAAACTTCGCAAAAAATTATATAAAGAAGCCAAAACCGAAGGAGTGGAATTTCTCTATGAAAAACTCAAGAAACTCGACCCCGTGGCTGCTGAAAAAATTCACCAAAATAATTTAAGGTATGTCGTACGCGCCATAGAGATCAATCTTGCAAGCGGCAAAAACAAAATCGACAAAAAATCCAAAAAATCTCCATTCGATGCATTCCTTATAGGCGTCAACTGGCCGCGCGAAGAACTATATGAACGAATAGAACAAAGAGTGGACAATCAACTTAAACGAGGCTTGCTCAACGAAGTGAAACAATTGATCCAGCAAGGTTATTCTTTAGACCTCCCCTCAATGTCCTCCTTGGGCATCAAAGAAATCATCCCGTATATAAAAGGAAAGGTATCTTTACAGGAATGTATAGCCACGCTCAAATTAAATACCCGCCATTACGCAAAAAGACAAATGACATGGTTTCGCAGGTATGATAATGTTAATTGGCTTCTACCGAAAGAATTGGAACAAATTATCAATAATTAAAAATGGCAAAAAAGAAAACAAAAACCTTTCAAGATATTTGTAGGCTTGCTGCAAAACTCCGTTCTGATACCGGCTGCCCATGGGATCGGGCCCAAACAATCGCCACTATGCTGAAGTGCATAGATGAAGAAGCCGGGGAAGTTTGTGAAGCTATTGAAAACGGTGACCATGAAAATTTAAAAGAAGAATTGGGAGATGTGTTATTTCAGGTTGTTATGATTGCGCAGATAGCTAAAGAAAACGGATATTTTGATATTAATGAAGTAATAAAAGAAATTGATCATAAAATTCGATCGCGTCATACTTGGGTTTTTGGCAAAGATAAGGTCAAAACTCCGGAAGAAGCGATTGCAATGTGGAAGAGAAATAAAACCGCCCGGCCGAAGGACGGGCGATCCCCTAATAAAAACGTTTCCGGCTAAGCCCGGAAACACCTAATCCTACACCCATGTCAATCCTCGGCAAAAAATGGCTTATAAAAAACAACGATAAGCAAAAATCAATATTGGAAAAAATATTGGAAAATCGTGATTTTAGAAATCTCAATGAACTTCGTGATTTTTACGATCCGTTTTTATTCAATGACATGGAAAGAGCTGTATCTCGCATAGACCGGGCAATAAAGTCACGTGAACACATTACGATTTTTGGCGATTATGATGTTGACGGTATAAGCGGGACCGCGATTCTTGTGCATATTTTAAGAAAATTAAACGCAAATGTTGATTACATGTTGCCAAACCGTGTAACTGACGGCTACGGCCTGTCTGAAAAATTCATAAATGAATTTATAGAAAAAAAAGTCGGGCTGATTATTACCGTGGACTGCGGAATTTCTTGCAGTAAAGAAATCGCAAAAGCAAAAGAGAATAATATAGATACTATAATTACGGATCATCACACAATCCCGGAAACATTTCCTGATAAAGCTTTTGCCATTCTCCATCCAAAAATTCCAAATTCAACTTATCCGTTCAGCGAACTTACGGGCGCAGGCGTAGCATTAAAATTGGCTCATGCACTGATAAAAAAATATCTGCCGGAGCCTGAGCAAAATGACTACCTTAATTCTCTTCTTGATCTTGCAGCTCTTGGAACCATTGCAGACTTAGGGCCGCTTCGCGACGAAAATCGCTTGATTGTATCCAAAGGCTTGGATTCTCTGGCCAACACAAAATGGAGCGGACTGAAACGGATCAAAGAATTGGCAAACATAAAGGAAGGAGACATCATTGATACTGTAAAAATTGGATTTCAAATCGCCCCGCGCATAAATGCGGCCGGACGTATAGGAAACGCGTTAACAGCACTTTCACTTCTCCTTAATGAAAATGACGAAGAAATTACTTTGTTAAGCAACGAACTTGAAACACTCAATCATCAGCGTCAGGACATGACGGAACAAGCGCTTAAGGAAGCCGAAAAATGTGTATTGGTGGACACGGATATGCCGTATATTTTAATAGCTCACAGCCCGGATTGGCATGTAGGGATTCTTGGACTGATTGCAGGTAAATTGGCTGAAAAATATGCGCGTCCGGCAATTGCAATGCGGGACTGTGGCGATGTACTTGTCGCATCGGCGCGCAGTCCGGAATATTTTAATATTGTGGAGGCGCTCACCAAACACAAAAAATATCTCGTAAATTTTGGGGGACATGCTCAGGCCGCAGGTTTCAATATAAATAAAGACAAACTTGAGGAATTCACAAAAGAAATATCGCTTTATGCCAAAGAGCGCTTGGAAAAATTGGACCTCAAGACGGTAATAGAAATAGATTGTGAACTTAATGAAAATGAAATTGATTTTGAATTGCTGGATCAAATAGAAAAATTGCAGCCGTTTGGAGTTGATAACAAAAAACCGATATTTGTAATGCAAAATGTAGAACCTCATTTTGTTGATAAAGTCGGCCACGACGGCAGCCACTTAAAATTCACAGCTCGTTTCAATACAAGAAGTTTTCCGGTAATAGCATTCCGAATGGGACAATTTACAGAGCGGTTAAGAAAACATCCTAAAATTGATCTGGTATTTCAACTTGATCGTCACAACTGGAACAACAAGGAGTCAATACAGTTTCAGGCTCTAGACTTCCGTATTAATGAATAATAGTATGAAAAAAATCTCAATTTTTTTTACAGTAATATTTTTTATAATTTCCGCTACGGCCTTTGCCGGAGTAGATACGAAAAACTGGTATCAATATAGCGGATATTCGATTCTGCATAATTTCACAATAAAATTCCCGGTTGATTGGCAAGCCAGAATTATCGATGATCAAATCCAAGGTTTTGCTCCAAAAAATCAGTACGGA
>CAYHSM010000054.1:0-8294 GCA_964359325.1 uncultured Candidatus Peribacteria bacterium | reverse complement strand
TTTTAATTCTTTTAAATTTTTGTTGACGAACTTTTTTAAGAATAATTTCCAAATATTTTTTGCTGTCTTTAATCCATTTTTTACAAGCCTCATCCGCATAAAATCCAAGAGACATGTCACCAATGGCCTGAGAAAGCGCATTAAAAATCGCGTGCAAAATCACGTCGCCATCAGAATTCGCTTTGAGTTTTGGCTGGTCCGGAATTTTTATGCCGGCAAGAGTGAGAGATTCTTTATTTTGTTGCGCAGGTTGATTTTTGGCGTCTTCAAACATATGACTGTCTTGTCCAAGCCCCACTCTAAAATCATCCGGCAAGTCTCCCAGAATCGTACGAAGTTTCGCAAGGTCAGCCTGCGTTGTAACTTTAAAATTATTTTCACTCGCCTCTATATATGCAGGATTTTTGCCAATGGCTTCAATCAACATTGCCTCGTCCGTAACTTCAAGATGTTTTTTTGTCGCATTCTCAAGCGCTTTTTTAAAAACTCCATATTTGGCCGCCTGTGGAGTTTCCGCTGCAAAAAATTTATCGCGATCGTGGGTTTTTACAATATGAGTATCATTAATTTCCTTAATTGTTGACGTCAGATAATGTCCGACTATGCAGGCGCCGTGCTCCTCAGTTCGGATGATTATTTCAGAAATTTCCTCAAAAGTTACCAGTGGATTGTCTGCGTTGTGAGTAATTATTATGTCGTTTTTATCAATGGTTTTCGGTAAAGATCCGAAGCCTTTCACAAAAGATTCCTGGCGAGTTTCTCCTCCAATGATGACTTTTTTAATTTTCGGAAAACGATATTTTTTAATAATATTTTCAATTGCGGATTTGTTGTTTTTGTTTACTACCAAAATGATGTCCGCGATTTCCGGATGATCGTTAAAAGACATTAAAGAATAATATATAAGCGGATGACCGCCGGCTGTTATTAGTAATTTATCCTGCTTAGACTGCGTGCGTTTACCGCGACCCGCAGCGAGAATAACGACGTAATTCATAGCTATATTTTGGCATATTTTTGGAAATAGGGCAATAGTTCGGTTTTCCTTATGTACATGAGCTTTTTGTGCTTGCATAAGCGCTGGTTACGTGGCCTTGACAAATCCTTGGATGCGCGTACTGTATCACTCTATTTATCTTATTTAGTTTTGTATGAGTGATTGTCCGGGGACAGATGTGGGCGAATATAGCGATCCTGATGCATTTTTGGGGCTTGCCCTGAAAAAGCTATATTCCCGTGCCAGGCCCGAAGGAAACCAACCCGCCACTGAAAGGCCCGTGATTTTGATTGCAGAAAAAAGTCAGGAAGTAAAGACCGCTATTGTCCGCATATTAAGTTCTTTGTTTGGTGATTTTGAATTCCAACAAGTTGATGATTCCGTTACTGCGGCCAAAGTTCTTCGTGAAGGCTTAGGTCGTAAAGTGGCGCTTGTGTTTGCGGAATTCGACGAACATAGTGGCGGAGACTATTTGATTTGCCATACGAGGGATACTTCTAACGGCAATGTAGTCCCAGGGATGGAAAATGTTCCCTTGATTGCAATGCTTGGGGATATCACAACTTTAGCGGGGAGATTTCTTCATGAAGGGCTTATCGATAGTTCTGTTCAAAAGCCTTTTGATTTTCAGGCGTTAAAAAGGGCGATTGCTTGCGCTATTGCGCGCCGTGAGGGAGTTTTTATTGAGACTGAAGAGCGCCTGCGTCCAAAAGTTTTAAGAGAATTTGCTGAATATTATACAAACTTGATGACGGTCTGGAAGGGTGATCTTCAAAATATTTCTTTTTTTACTCAAGCTCCCGGCGGGGCAGGCCCGGACACTAAGGCCGATGATCTTCTTAAAGTTGTTACATCCATAGAGAGGCTTGGGGCGTTAATAGTTGGAATTGAAAGTGCAGGAGAAGGGCTTAAGGTTGAGGCGTTTAGAAAAATCGTCCATGATATAAATAATGTTTTGAGCATATCTTTCTCATATATTCCATTTATTCTTGATGCTGATGCTGCGCCCTCCCCGCAGGATGCTGCAATTTTAACAAGGTTTCAAAATGATATTCATCAATTCCAAAGATATTTACTGCAAATTCGTAATGCGTATGTAGGCGTCGGGGCCTGGAGCGATATACAAAAGTCACATCCCGTGTTGCAACTTAGAGAAAAATTGGAATTTCCCGAAGGGACGACGTTTTTGGTCGTGGATGATGATGAAGCTATTATTAACGTCTGCCGCAGGACAATTGAGCAAGCTGGCGGGGAGGTAGTGGCGGCCACCAATAGAGAAAGTTTGGCATGCGTACCGGATGAAGCCAGGCCTAGTGGCGTACAAGTCGTTTTGCTTGATAACAATTTGGGGGAAGGCGTGTTTGGATATGACTTGATTTCTTTAATCAGAAAAAAGTGTCCAGGGGTTTTAATTATTGCTCATACTTCGGATGCGCCGGGCCTAAACAGTTGCCCTACAAATCCTTATAAAGAGGCTGGCGTGGAAGTTGTCGGGAAAAGAGACTGGAATGCAATCAGCGGTATTATTAGGCGTAAGATGAAAATTACTGAAGGCGTTTGAAAATTTCCAAAAATTTTATTTTGCCTGCAAGAAATTGCTTGATAGTTTGTTCTTCTTTTATTAAAAAGTTTCTGAGAATGTTTGGAGCTGGATTTTTTTTAAAAATGTTAAGTACGGTTTGGATTCCGGGCAGGTTTTTTTGGAGACGGGAAAGGGATTGGAAATGGGGATGGAACCCGCCGCAGGCGGGTTTATTTGCGGAATGCAAGATTTTAATTCTTTGATTTATTTTATTATCAAGAATATCCAGGCCGGCTGCGCGAATGAGTGCGTTTTCTATATGTTCCTCCATACTTGGCTTGGCAAAATAGGCCAAGGTTTCGAGTTTTTTGTGGCGATTGCCTGTTAAAAATTCCACAACTCCGTGGATGGTGCATTCTCTATTAATTTTTGCGTAAATTTTTGAAAGCGGCAGACCGAATAAATAATGCGCTTCTATGATTTCCAGGCCTTTATTGATGAGCGTTGCGGATTCTATTGAAATTTTTTGGCCCATGCTCCATTTTGGATGATTAAGCGCTTGGGTGGAAGTGGCGGTTTTTAAGTCGCTGATTGATTTGTCGAAAAATGGTCCGCCCGAGCATGGGAGAATTATGCGTTTTATTATTGGAAGCGGGAGGTTTTTTTTAATGGCGTCAGTGTAGATCTTGCGAATAATTTCGAAAATCGCGTTATGTTCGGAATCGAGAGGGATGACGTGGGGGAGCATTTTTGCAATTTTCTTGCCTTCAACAAACAGGGATTCCTTATTCCCTAAAATCAAAATTTTACCTGCTTTTAATGCGGCGAGTGAAGGATCTATTCCGGCAACTCCTGACAAAACATTTATTATAATGTCTGCTTTTTGCAGTGTGGAAAGTTTTTTTATTTCTTTTTCTCCGTCGGTTGAGGCAAGTACCGTGTGTTTTATTCCAAATTTTTGCGCTTGTTGCTCAAGAAGTTGTTTTTGTACATTTGCGGAAAGTCCTATTACTCGGAAATATTTTTTATATTTTTCTAAAATTTTCAAGGCTTGTTGGCCAAGCGAGCCGGTGGAGCCTAGAATAACTACGTTTTTCATACGCTGAAAGAGTACCATGAAATTTGGACTTATTGTAAGAAGTGTTACAGGTCGCGTGTCCGAATATGCAGCAAAAAGACAGCAAAAGCGACATGCGGTGTAAAAATGTATTGGATGGTATGCGTTGGTTAAAATCGTACTATTGCTTGCCGTAGAGGATAAACTGGACAACGGCGGTTAGATTGTGGCAATTTGATTCTAATTGGGAAGGTGGATACGGGGCATAAGCGTTCTCTTGACTTTACCATCGGTTTTACCTATGATGCTGAGGCTTTTTTGCCTATTGGATAAGAAAAAATTATATCGTTAAAAGATTACGCATAAATTTAGAAATCCGCGTGCCAACCATCAGGTTGATTGGCGCTGAGGGGGAGCAACTTGGGATTATGTCGCGAGATGCCGCCCTTACACTTGCTCAAACAGCGGGACTTGATCTGGCTGAAGTGGCACCAAATGTAAACCCGCCCGTGTGTAAAATTCTGGATTACGGCAAATATCAGTACCACCAGAAAAAGATAGAAATGAAACACAGAAGGGCTCAGAAAAAAATGGAAGTGAAGGGGATGAGAATAGGATTTAAAACCGGGGATCATGATTTGGAGGTTAAGTCCAAGCAAGCGCATAAATTTTTGGAGGCGGGAAATCCGGTAAAAGTAACATTGATATTTAGGGGAAGAGAAGCCGCATATAGAGATCTGGGTATCCAGAAAATGATGAAATTTTTTGACTGGGTCAAGGACGTGAGCGTAATGGAGGCATCACCAAAAAAAACAGGAAATATGCTTATCATGATTCTGTCACCACGTAAATCGTAATTATATAAAATTCTAACAATTAAAAGTATGAAGATAAAAAGTCATAGCGGGCTAAAAAAACGCATTAAGATCAAGAAAAGCGGAGTTGTTGTTTTTAATAAAGCAGGCAAAAGACATTTGTTGGTGAATAAATCCAAGAGGCAAAAAAAATCAATGCATTTTGGTGTGCCGATTAAGAGCACTGAGATGAAAGCTGTAAGGAGACTGATGGCCGGCAGAGTGCAGTTGCATAAAACTCGCGCTTGTTGCTGCAAAAGTAAAAAATCATAAATATTTTTAATTTAATACCATGACTAGAGTAAAAAGAGGTGTAACCACCCGCCGTAGGCACCAAAAAATGCGAAAGGCTGCCAAAGGCTTCAGGGGACTGCGTCATTCAACATTCAAATGGGCAAAAAATGCTCATATGAAGGTGGGTCTGCGCATGTATGAAAGTCGCCGTTTAAAGAAACGCGATTTTCGCAGTCTTTGGATTGTCAGGATCAATGCCGCATGCAGAGAGCTTGGCGTCAAATACAGCAGATTCATAGATGCCATGACAAAAAAAGACATGGCAATCAATCGCAAAATGTTGTCGGAATTGGCTGTTAACGACCCTGCAACGTTTAAAAAGATCGTTGAAGAGGTGATGAAATAAAGCGGTATGTTCGTATAAAATCCATACAAGCCTGATTTCGAGCAAATTATGCAAGTTAACATTCTAAGATTTTAGAATTATTTTAACTTTGTTTGCTAGGGTGGCTACATGCAGCAAAGCGATAGTCAAAAATTTGTTAATAATAAGCCGTTTGCTCGCATGTCTAACGCGGATGAAAAACGGTTTGTTTTGTCCGGGAAACAGGCTGCTAGTGGTATGGCATGGTTGGTAAAACCCACTGGCGGTGAAATTTGCATTGAAAAACTTTCCGATGATGAGCTTTATCAAAAGTGTAGACAGTATGGAATGAACGCGAAAGTTTGGTTGAGAAAATTTGCCGGGCTTTTGCCGGAAGTGGCCAAGCGCGGACTACACCGAAGGAAAGGTTTTATTTCCATACAGGAATTTGCAGGGAAGTTGGCTGGGATGAGTGAATACGCTGTGGATAAAATTTTGAATTTAGCCAAAAATCTTGAAAATAAACCTGCCTTGAAAAAATTATTTGAATCCGGGGCAGAAGGGTGGAGCAAAATAGAAAAAGTTGCCTATCTCGCGACAACGGAAACTGATAAAAATTGGGCGGATAAGGTAATGCTCTTATCTACCAGGGCCTTGGAGGCCCTTGTACAAAACAACAGGAGTAATTTCACTCACGTGAGTGAGAAAGAGAATAATAGCCTTTTTAGTCAAGCCGGCGGAAAAGGCGAAAGCGGGGTTGCATTTGGCGGAGAGATAACTGGATTTCCATTTGGGGTTGGTGATTTGAGACAGATGGATGGCTCTTTGTATGAACCGCCTGTGCGGTTTTCTTTCCCTGCTAGTAAAGAAGTGGAATTTGATTTGCGCTTGGCAAAACAAAAACTGGAAAAACAAAGCAAACAGGTCTTGAGCTGGAATGAAACTTTCAAAATGCTTGTTCAAAAAAGCGATTTGGCGACAGGAAAAAATGGCGGGCTCACCGCTGCCGAAGGAAAGACCAGTCTTGAAGGTGGCGGGGTTGGTTTTTGTTTAAAATGTCATAAAAAAGCCGACATTCGGAATGTGCAGATTTGTGATAAATGTATTAAATTTACGTAATCGCGGTCTATGCCCAGCAGAAATGTTTATAAAAAAATCAAGAATATTATTTCGGAAAAATTTCGCGGAAGGTGCGCTTTTCCAAACTGCAAATGGCCGGCTACCAACCTGCATCACACGAAAAGATTTTCCATAGTTAAAAGACATTTGCTGGAAGAAATTGTGCCTCTTTGCAAGATTCATCACGAACTGGCGCATGCCGGATTGATAAAAAATGAGGAAGGCCCTCCCGATAAATGGGAATTAAAAAATTTCGAAGAAGCTTATACCGCGAAAGCGGCGGTTGATAAAGCTGCTAGGGCTAAGCGGAAGATGGGTATTGATAAAGGCATAATGGGCGGGACGAATTAGACATGCAGAGTATGTTTTTCGGAATGTTTTGAAAAATTAACTAAAAGATTTCAAATCCGATAAATTTTTGCTTTATTTCTTGCCATGTGACGTCCACATTATCCACATGAGCGCTTGGGGAGCCTTTGCGGGCCCATTCAATAAAAGAGTTAATTTGTTCTTCTGTACCCTGCGCTAAGGCTTCCACATTGCCATTTGGGAGGTTTTTTACGTAACCAGTAAGAGCTAAGATTTTGGCTTCTTCTTGGGCATGAGAACGATAAAAAACACCTTGTACGTGGCCAGAGATGGTGATTGTGGCTTGTTTTAGAGTCATGTCTTCCTGATTATAGCTAATCATTTAAATTGAGTAAACGCACATGTTGTGCTAACATTCTTCCGCTAAGGATAACCGCTTTTTCATGAAACGTTTTTTCAGAAAAATAGTTTTGCGACTGCTAAAGGCTATGGCCCAGTACCGAATGAAAAGGTTTAATGGCAAAATTATCGGTATAACCGGATCGGTAGGCAAAAGCAGCACCAAGGATGCGATTTTTACTGTTTTAAATACCCAATTCAAAGTAAAAAGGACCAAAAAAAATATGAATTCGGATTTTGGACTGCTTTTAACAATTCTTGATATTGAAAGTGGCTTTTCTTCGGCAACCAAATGGTCATGGTTTTTGATTAAAGGTTTATTTAACTGCTTGATGCGCGATCATAGCGAAGTTTTGCTTTTGGAATTTGGAATAGACAAGCCCGGGGATATGGACTTTTTAGTTTCCGTAGTAAAGCCTGATATTGCGGTAGTAACAGGGATTTCTCCGGTGCATATGGACGAAGGCCAATTTGAAAATCCGCAGTCGGTTTTTGATGAAAAAAGTAAATTGGTTACCGCTCTGCGCGAACATGGAGTCGCAGTGTTAAATACCGACAATGATATTATTGAAAATTTCGCTAAAAAACGCGGTAAAAAAAGCACTGTGACTTTTGGTAAAAATCGCGAAGCCACGCCTGATTTTTGGGCAAGTCAAATTAAACAATCTTTGGAGGGGCTGGATTTTATTTTGCATCATGATAATAAGCGTTATGATGTGCATGCCGATGTGATCGGAGAATATCAAGCTTATGTGCTTTTGCCTGCAATCGCGTGCGGAGCTTTGATGGGAATGCCTATTGAAAACGCCGTAGCTGCAATAAAAAAATATGTTTTACCGCCCGGCAGAATGAGTGTAGTCCCAGCAATAAATGAGGCGATTATTTTGGATAGCTCGTATAATGCTTCTCCGGAGGCCATGAAAGAGGCGCTGAAAACTTTGGCTGAAGTTGGAGGGACCAGGCGTAAAATTGCGGTTTTAGGAAACATGAATGAGCTCGGAAAACATTCTAAAATTATGCATGAAATGATAGGGGAGATGGTGCCACAATGCGCTGATATTTTAATTACGGTCGGAGATCTTGCGGCAGTAGTCGCTGATAAAGCAAAAGAAAAAGGCATGAGTGAAAAAAATATTTTTAGTTTTAAAACTTCGCTTGAGGCAGCCGGATTTTTTGCGGAAAAAATTAAAAAAAATGATATAATCCTGGTAAAGGGATCTCAAAATAATGTGAGGCTTGAGCGCTTCGTTAAAGCTTTGATGGTTAACCCCGAACAAGCCAAGGCGTTGCTTGTAAGGCAGGAGCCTGTGTGGCTGACAAAAATGTAATAAATATTTATGAAATATAACTGGTCAATTATCGGGCACGAGAAGCAATTGCTTCAAATCGAAAAAGATATAGAGTCCGGTAATTTGGCGCATGCTTATTTATTGGCCGGG
>CAYHSM010000053.1:5945-8384 GCA_964359325.1 uncultured Candidatus Peribacteria bacterium | reverse complement strand
CCAGCCAGATTTTCGCCAATATTTATTTGAACGAATTGGATAGATTTGTGAAACACAAACTAGGGGCGAAAGCTTATTTGCGCTACGGCGATGATTTTATTATTGTAGAAAATGATCTGGAAAAGTTGAAGTTGTTCCGTACTCAAACCATCGATTTTTTGAATAATAAATTGAAATTAGTCGTGAATCCAAAAAGCGACAAAATTTTAAAACCATCTCAGGGCCTTCACTTTCTTGGCATCAAATTCTGGTCTTCTGACAGAACTCTAAACAAAAGAAGTTTGAAACGCGCTACAGAAAAGCTAAATTACAACAACGTTTCGAGTTATAGAGGACTCATAAAAAAGCACTGTAACAAAAAATATCAAAAATATTTTGACTGGGTGGTTTATGAGAAAATATTCACAGAGTAAAATTTAAGGCACCAACGGCGACATTTCTGGCCACTTCACATTTTGTATACCTTCAAATCCAGTCCGAACATCCTCTACGATGGAGCACCACAATTTAATTTGCACTCATGAAATGTTCAGCCTGCGGCAACAATTTTGAGTATTTTGCAGGAGAATTGGAAATTTATAAAAAATTTGATGCTAAAACTCCTGATAAATGTCCGTTTTGCAGACGTGCCAGACATTTGATTTTCAGGAATGAAAAAAATCTTTTTTATAACAAGAGTTGCCTCTCCGGCAAAAAGGTTATTTCTCTATATCCGCAAAGCACTCCTTTCAAAATAGTGGATCAGGATGAATGGTGGAGCGATAAATTTGACGCGACAATTTACGCGAGAGATTTTGATTTTAATAAGCCGTTTTTTGAGCAATATAAAGAGTTGCAAAGAGAGGTCCCGCGCTGGAGCAGGATTTTTGTAAATTGTGAGAATAGTGATTTTACAAACAATTGCGCGCAAATAAAAAACAGTTACCTTACTTTTTCTTCATATGAGAGCGAGGATCTTTATTATTGCATGAGGGTTTTTAGATCAAATACTATGGTTGATTGTTTGAATGTTAGCGACAGTCAATATTGCTCTCAGTGCTCAGATTGTAAGAGATGTTACAATGTTCATTTTTCATTGTTGTCAGAACATTGTTCCGATTCTTATTATCTTTTCGATTGTAAAAATTGTAAGAATTGTATTTTGTCTTCCAGGCTTAGGAATAAAGAATATTTCATTTTAAATAAACAATATTCGAAGGAAGAATATGAGAAATTACGCGAAGAATTTATTGCAAAATTGTTTAAGGATAAATCGCAAATAAATGCTCAATTCAAGGAAATTATAAAAAATACGCCGCACAAAAATCTGAATATGCTGAATGCTCAAAATTCTCTCGGGAATTTCATCAATGACTCGAAGAATATATTTAACGGTTTTTATATTTTGGACTCGGAAGATTGCTCTAATGTCTATGATTCAACTTATTTAAAAAATTGTTACGATAATTCGTATAATGAAAAATCGGAATTGTGTTTGGAAATAGACACGAGTTACGAGCTTTATAATTCAAAATTTTGTACTTATACAATCAGTTTGAAAGGATGCGCTTACTGTGATCAGTGCGATCATTTAACCGATTGTTTCGGATGTATAGGGCTTAAACGTAAAAACTATAATATTTTAAATAAACAGTATTCAAAGGAGGAATATCTGGCCATGATGGAAAGAATTAAAAACCACATGAAAGATACAGGTGAATGGGGGATGCCTTTCCCCGGCACGCTAACGCCATTCCCATACAATACCACTTTGGCCTACGAATATTATCCATTGAGCAAGGAAGAAGCGCTCAAACAAGGATTTATGTGGCACGACGATGAAGAAAAAAATCCTACTTCAGAGAAATATGCCAATGATGTTTTAACTTGTGAAAACACCGGCAAAGGCTACAAAATCATTCTGCAAGAATTGGCTTTTTATAAAAAATTCAAACTGCCAATCCCACGAATTTCTCCTGAACAAAGGTATAAGGGATTACTCAGATTACAACCGCCAAAAAGATTAGTGGATATTAAGTGCGCATCTTGCGATCAGGAAATAAAAACCGTTTATCCAAAAGAAAGCGGATTTAAAGTGATTTGCGAGAAATGCTATGGGGCGGATATTTAATATTGTAATCCTTAGCAATTTGCTATATAATAACTATGTATTTACTAAATAATCACTATGGCCACGGTGTTTTTCAAAATCAATGATACTCAGGGCAATGAGGTAAAAAAAATGATGCAGGAAGAAGGATATACCAACAAAGCTGAATTTTTCCGCTTTCTCATCAAGTTTTATAAGTATCACAAAACGCCGGAGGAAAAACGTTTTGAAAAAACCGCCAACGAACTCGGTGAAATTTTGAAAAAGCTGGATAAAAAGAGTAAATTAAGCTTATCATTTGATAAGCAACTTTCCGATGTATGAAGTTATAGTTAGTAATTACTTTGCCA
>CAYHSM010000053.1:0-5845 GCA_964359325.1 uncultured Candidatus Peribacteria bacterium | reverse complement strand
TTTCCACAACCATTTCATTTTCCTCGCGAGCCAATGTGCATGTGGAATAAACTAAAACTCCGCCGGGTTTAAGACATTTAACAGCCGCCCTAATCAATCTCCTCTGCAGTTTCGCATTTTCTCTGATATTTTTCTCTGACCAAAACCGAAAACTGCGCGGATCATTGATGCAAATCCTGCCTTCAGCCGAGCATGGAGCATCCAATAAAACTTTATTAAAATATCCGGTATATTCATCTCCGGGCATGCACGAATCCCCCAAAACAACTTTTGCAATACCAATCCCTTGTTTATCAAGATTATATTTCAACCTCTCGCATCTTATTTTATCCTTTTCATAAGCCACAATCTCCCCCTGATTTTTCATGTAAATACCAGTCTGAGTTGTTTTTGATCCAGGCGCAGCACACATATCAAAAACTTTCTCACCGGGCTTTGGATCCAAAAAAAACACAGGCAATTGAGAAGAAATCCCCTGGAAATAAATCCAGCCATTCTTATAAATGTCCAAATCTTCAAAAAACTTCTCGTTCTTATTTGAAATAATCAAAGAATCCGGCAAAAATTTAATTCTTTCAAATCTCACATTTTGCTCCCGTAGGACGCTCATAATTGTCTGAAGGTTTGTTTTTAATGTGTTAACTCGTATGACAGGCAATTTATCAGTGGCAAATCCTTTCAAAATAGCCTCCGCACCCAAGGGCCCGTATTCATTCTCAAGGCGCATAGTAAACGCCGGCGCAAGCAGCCTCCTGATTTCGGCTAAATTTGGCATATTGCGTTCATTATACAAGCTGCTATAATTGAAGCAATCATTTAACAATTTGGTCTATGGAAGTAACTTTCTTGCAGAAACATCTCAACAAGGCGGAAGAAAGCACTTTTGTCGATTACGTAAATCAAAAATTACGTACCATCGAAAATCTTCTGACTAAGTTTGCCGAAGATGCCGCTCTACTCAAGGTTTCAATTAGGAAATTCGATAAACACGACGCTTATGAGGTTGAATTTTGTCTGACTTTGCCAACCAAATCATTGGTGGCTACGGAAGCCAGCCATCAGATCTCAAAAGCCGTGGATTTATCAAAAGATCGTCTGATTGCTCAAATCAAGAAGCACATGGATGCTTTAAGGGGAACAAGGTCACACAAGTCAATCCGCAACACAAAGACAAGGGTACTAAGTCCATTTGAGATATCGGAAGAGGTTTTATGACGGTAGAGACATAAAGAATAAATCAAAAAAGACCCCTAACCTAAAGTTAGAGGTCTTTTTAGTTTTCAAACTGATTATTTAACTTCAGCAGCTGGAACTTCAGCGGCAGGAGCTTCAACAACAGGAGCTGGAACTACAGTAGCTTCTTCAGCAGCTGGAGTTGTCTCTTCAGTTACTTCATCACCTTTGTTGCAAGCGGTGAATAAAAGAGCTGTCATACTTAGCATTGCTAAGATAACAAGAAACTTCTTCATATTATATTGGTTAAAAAGTTACTAAATAAATTAAACCAGCATTACTGAAGCAGTATTATAATTATACTTAACCAAAAATACAGCACAAATACTTGACAGGACAAGGAATAGATGTTAAAATGATACCGCAATTGAGAATAAGTCCTTGGATTTTATCCTCGGTTGCAATGCTCCTCTCTTTGATTCTAAGATTTCGGTTTCTGGTCTTCGGACTTAAGAGCCGGGTTCTTATGAATCGGGGAAGAAGCGCCCTCCGGTATTCTTTTGATAGCCTCTGGTTATCAAGAGCTTACTCGGGAGAAGGGTCACATACTAATATTGCTATGTGGCCCTTCTTTTTATACAATAAAATTATGAATACAAAAAGCCTCCTATATGGCGAAAAAGCTGCCAAGGAAGGCATGTTATACCTCATCTTCTTAGGAATAATAAAAGCTGTGGCAGGACTTATGACCGGCATGACGGTAATTTGGGCTGACAGTATCAGTACTTTTTCAGATACTTTGGGAATTTTTGCATCTTACATCGGATTGCGTCTTTCCAGGAAAACAGCTGATGAACGTTTTGAATATGGGTATTACAAAATTGAAACGTTTGCAGCTCTATTAATATCACTGGGAATTATTTATCTGGGATATTACATATTTATGCGAGGCTATTATACTTTCCAAAATCCCGGGATAGGGGAGCATCGGATAGTCGCAATCATTTCTACGATTATCTCAATCGGAGTTTCTTATGTTTTGGCAAAAAAACTCAAAAAAGCCGGAGAGGATGCAAATTCTTTATCTCTCATAGCCAGCGCGCAGGATAAAAAAATGGACATTGTTTCCGCTGTTGCAGTGCTGATTTCAGTAATTGCAAGTTATAAGAATATTCCATACATTGAGGGTGTCGTCAGTATAATTATAGCTATTTTTATTTTAAAAATCGGGATATTCAGCGCAAAAGAGTCTTTGTTTTTTCTGCTCGATTACTGGGATGATCCGATTCTGAGCCGTCAGATTAAAAAGATTTTCAGAAAAGAAAAAGAAATAATTTTGAAAGTAAACAAACTGCGTTTGCGAAGAGCCGGTACTTTTATTTTTGGTCAGGCTTATGTTGAAATAAATCCTTACGCTGATATGGCTGACATTCGTGAGGAATTAAAACTGTTACAGGGACAGGTGGAAGCCTTGAATCCGTATATTCGCGATTTCGTTATTTATACTCAACTTCATAAGTCGGAAAATCTTAAAGTGGCGATCCCGATTAAAAAAGGCAATGATTTGGATGCGGAAGTTGCTACTTCATTAAGACAAACAAACGCATATCTTTTTGCGGAAATTGTAGATGATAAAATCAAAAAATTCTATATTAAAAAGCTTGGAAAAACACAAAAGAAAATAGTGCAATTGAATGAATTTCTGAAAAAAGAAGATGTAAATATTCTTATAGATAACAATCTGAATTCGCTTGTGTATTACAACCTTCGCAGGATCCATCACGTTTTAATTTATCCTCATTTCTCGGATATAAAAAATGCCAGAAAGACACTGGAACTTTTATTTATAGACATATGATGATTTGCGTGCCAATCAATAAAAATAGTACGCGAAAGTTATTGCCGGTTTTGAAAAAGGCGCAAAAAGTCGCTGATATTGTTGAAATTTGGTTTGACACCGGAAATTTCGAAGAAATTTCCGAAAAAATATATGTGCCAGTCATTTATAAAGTGACAAAACCAAATCTTAAAAGAATTAAACTAATTCTTCGAAAAATCCCGCGTATTCATTACATAGACTTTGACATTCAAACAAAAAATTCCCTCATTAAAGCAGTAAAAAATATTAGCCCGAAAATAAAAATAATTCTTTCCTATCACAATTTTAAAAAAACGCCTGAGATCAAAGAATTGCAGAAAATAGTTAAAAAAATGATTGAGAAAAAAGCGGATATCATAAAAATAGCAACGCACGCAAAAACATATCAGGACTCAGTGTCAATGCTTGGCTTTTTGAGTCAAATAACCACAAAAGGGCAAACAGCCATCTGTCTTTGTATGGGAATTTTTGGAAGGCTGACGAGACTAACTGGACATTTGTTTGGCAATTATCTAATGTATGCGCCCATGGAAAAATCCGGAAAAACAGCGCCGGGGCAAGTCACAGTCAAAGAGCTCAAGCAAATTATTAAAACGAATTAATATGTCTTTAAAAATTGGAATTGTGGGACTGCCTAATGTTGGGAAATCCACTTTATTTAATGCTCTCACAAGGACAAAAAGCGCAAACGCAGCCAATTATCCATTTTGCACCATAGATCCGAATATTGGCATTGTTGAAGTGCCTGATCATAGACTTGCGGCCCTGGCCACAGTGTCAGAGTCAGAAAAAGTTATTCCGGCAACAATAGAATTTGTGGATATAGCAGGCCTTGTTAAAGGAGCCAGCGAAGGCCAGGGCCTTGGTAATAAATTCCTGTCTCATATAAGAGAATGCCAAGCCATCGGTCATGTAATCCGCATTTTTGACGACCCGAATGTTACGCATGTGCACGGCAGCATAAATCCGAAATTGGACAAGGAAGTAATAGAGTCAGAACTTCTTTTAAGCGATATCCAAACTATGGGAAATCGCGTCCATAAAGCAAATTCCGATGCCAAATCCGGAGATAAAGAAAAAAAAGCTTACGCGGATCTTTTGAACAAAGTGATGAAGAATTTGGAATCAGGAATTTTGGCCTGCATGATAGAGCTTACGGACGAGGAAAAAACATCTCTCCAAGATCTGCACCTTTTAACCATGAAACCGCATTTATATTTCATCAATGTGCCTGAATCGGAATTGTCCAACATGGATTTGCAAAAATACGCAACCGCGCTGGACGTAAAAGATCCGGACAAAATCATTCCTGTATGCGCCAAACTTGAAGAAGAATTGGGGGAATTAACTCAGCCTGAAATTTTGGATTATCTGAAATCGGTAGGGATTAAGGAAACCGGATTGGATCATTTGATCAGATCGGCTTACAAGGTACTAGACTTGATTACTTATTTAACTTCCGGACCAAAAGAAACAAGGGCATGGACAATTAAAAAAAACACGTTAGCTCCACAGGCGGCCGGAGTAATTCATACGGATTTTGAAAAAGGCTTTGTTAAAGCCGAGGTAATTTTTTGGGAGGATTTTGTGAAGGCAGGAGGAGAAGTTAAGGCCAAAGAGCAGGGATTAATGAGAATGGAAGGAAAGGAATATGTGGTCAAAGACGGAGACGTGATGCATTTTAAATTTGCCGTGTGATTTTGCGAAAATTGATATAACTCATCACCAAATATCCGTAAATAAACAAAATTTCAATAAGAATGCCTAGCAAACTCATCTCAAGATCGAAATAAAATAATTCGATAAACAGTAGAAGAGTGGCTAAAATCGGGATGGAAAACGAAACTGTCCATAAAAGTCTTTTGTATCTGACAAACGGGAAGTATTTTTTAACTGCGCTTGTTAGATAGAGTACGGTCGCTATCAAGAGTAAAAACCCAAAATATGTAATAACATTGGATAACCACGGATGGGTTTTAATGAAAGACGTTTCGCTGATGAGTTTTAAAATAAAAGCATGGGAAACCCATAGTGCGGCGGTAAAAAATGAGGCCACGCTGAATATAATCATCCACTTGGTTGAAACTCTATATATGGAAATAATGCTTTCCACCTGTTTTAATTCATCAAAAAGGCGACTTAATGTTTCCATATCTTTTACAAGTATTTCGCTGGTTGCATAAGCGGCTTCCTCATGTTTTGCAGCCCAGCATTTAATCGTATACATATCCAAAACATTTTTATAAAGCACTTCTGAAATATCCCTCAGTAAACCAAAACGATTTTTTGCAACAATTTTCAAACTTACCTTGATACCTTTGCTTGGAGCTGTTTTATTCCTTGAGAAAAGAGAAGATTCTTTAATAAGCATGGCAACATCAGTCGCTTTAATATCACCTTCGGCAATGGAAATAAAAAGATCTTCAAGGTTTTTTAAATTTTTACCGAAATCTCGAGCCAATCCGGAATACAATTTTTTAAAGTTAATGTTTTCACACAAGCCCAATCCAAGTATATCGAACTCTTTTTGCAACATTTTATGTCCTTCGGAAATTCTATTTTCCTTGCTCCCTTTTTTGAAATATTCGAGAATTTTATTTTTGGCTAAATTTGTCTTAACCAGAGAAAGCCATGACAATTCCGGACGGATTTTTCTTGAAACAACTATTGAAACAACGTCGCCGGTAGTTAGTACCGTAGTCATAGGTTTTAATTTGCCGTTTACATCAGCTTTAAAAGCATGATTACCAACATCACTATGGATGGCATAAGCAAAATCAAAGGCGGTGGCAC
>CAYHSM010000052.1:0-8437 GCA_964359325.1 uncultured Candidatus Peribacteria bacterium | reverse complement strand
AAAAAAACTTCCCAAAGCAAAAAAATACAGATAATATAGCCAACGAAAAATTAACCACACTCACTATGAAAAAAACTCTCATATTATCCTTGATAATCTTTACTCTTTTCACAATTGGCTGCGAAAAAAAGACAGATTCAAACTCGGATGCCGCAACAGATACTAACAACATAACCAAAAACACTATGCAGCTTAAACCGGAAAAAGGAGACACTATAGCTACGATGAAAACAAACATGGGTGATATAAAGATACTTCTTTATACGGATAAAGCTCCCGAAACAACAAAAAACTTTATCGAGCACTCCAAGGAAGGACGATACGAAAAGGTGCCATTCCACAGGGTAATTGCTGATTTCATGATTCAGGGTGGTGATTTTGAAAAGAAAAATGGAACGGGCGGATACAGTTATAAAGGAAAAGGGACAACTCTAAAGGACGAATTCGGAGCAGGATTAACGCACGTATACGGCGCAGTCTCAATGGCAAATGCAGGACCAAACACAGGTGGCAGCCAATTTTTTATAGTTCAGGCAAAAGACGGGACAGCTCGACTCGACGGGAAACACGCAATCTTCGGATATGTATATAACGGAATGGAGATAGTGGAAAAAATCGCCGCAGTAAAAACCGACGACTTTGATAAACCCAAAAAGGAAATCAAAATCGAAAAAGTGGAAATTACGAAATATTAAACGAATAAAATCAATCTCACCCAACCTCCTCCAAATAACACTTCTCGCAGTATACAGGCTCAGGCCTTTTTGGATCGTACGTAGTCATAATATCAACGCTGCATTTTGTACATTTTCTCTCCCAAAGAGCCCAAGGATTGCGCAAATGCATTCTGTTTATATGCCTTTGACGCGGAGCAATTCTCGGAACAGGCAAACCTCTTAACTTACAAAAACTTAATTCTTGCAAAATAATTTTGTAAGGCTTTGACGTCTCGGAACAAATCAAAATCTGCTTACAAATCTCATCATCAACATCTTGAATATTCTCAGGAATTACATAATTTGGACCGCTATGCGTTTTCTCATTTTCATCATCAATCCATTTCCAACCTTGTTTTAAAACCTCTTCTTTACTATAAGGGAAATATTCATAAGCAACGGTCTCATTGTACGCATAAGTAGAAATATCAATCGGGAAAAACTCGCCCCATTCGCCAGTTTTTACCATATGTCCAATTATTTTTGGCACCAATACCTCATACTCTTCACGCGTATACTGCTTATTCAAAATACAATATTTCTTATGTCTCAACGCAATACACCCAAACAAATTCTGACTATTCAAACATAGTTCGCAATAATAAAGATCACTGTCATTCTCCCAACAGCCCGAACAAAAATGGCAGTTAACCATGTTATATGCGGAGCTTGCCATTTCATGACACTGCACACTTCCGGTCCCGGCAACAAAATCCCAATCATAACAATCCTTGGCTTTCCAACAGTTAATCATATATTTACAATCCTCTAATCCAAAACCGTTATAACATTGATAAGCATTTTTAGAGTCTCTCAAATTATCACCCAGAGAATTTTCGCAATTAACTATATCCAAATATTTACGCGGCTGTTTCTGCAAAAATTCCTGATATTTTTTCTTAAACGCCAAAAAACCGGAATACGTATTTAATTTCAAATCAGCCTTTTTGCGCTCATAGTCTTCCCTACTCCTACAAGATTCATTAAAAATATAATATCTGGCATTTCTCAAATTGGCACAACCAATACAGTCATGACAACCGATCATATTGTAACAAAAAGTCAAACCGCTTGAGTTAATACATTTATGGCAGTAGCTGCAACCATTGCATTTTTCAATGTCCATACATTCATAACAATCAATTGAATCGTAAGTATAGTCACAGTCAAAACAACGATAGTTTCGATCTGCAAAACGCAAATAGGCACAATTTTCATCCTCATCGGCCGTGAAAACAAGATAGCAATTACGATCCCCCATGGCCAAATTACAATAATCACTGTTTTCCGCTTTAATATTATTCAAACTCATTCTCGGCACTTGCAGTTGCAACTCTTTATATTGTTCAAAAAACGACCTGGAAAAATCAAAATCTCTACCATATCCCATAGGATCCCATTCATCACTCCACCAAATATGTTGATCATAAATTTTGTAAGGCTTATCGGGAGAATACATGGAAATAATCTGCTTGCCTGACTTATCGCATTTGCGATGATATAGATTCATTTCATTGCGAAAAGCCAGCCTATGCTGATGTCTGCACGCAAAACACAAAACGGGAGCAGGCATCTCAAACTTTTTACCCCCAATGGTAGGCGAAATCATCTTATAAAACTTCAAATCTTCAGCCGCAATTGGGAACTGATTTTTACAATTTTTACAGGTAGAATTCATGGTGATTTTAGGATTATAAGGGATATATCATGCTTACACTAAACTATAATATATTACTTGCTTAAAAGCGACAAAAACGAGCTATTCGTTACCTACCATGAGACCTAAAAAGGGAATGTCTCAAAATAAATTCCAGTTGAGAATGGCGTTCAAATGCTATTTCTTCTTGGCTTGCTTCAAAAGCTTCGTCGTTTCCCGATCGAAATCTGATTCGAAAAGCCTGTCTTGAATGACGCGATATTTCTCAAATTCGGTTTCGGCGAAGGCTTTAGCTACTTCGGCTGAAACGTTACCCGGATTATCCAATATCTCTCTTTCGTTAAACTTCAAAAAAGCGTCAAGTTTTTCCACCCAATCTTTCATGTACATAATTTTCCTTTTTTCGATCTGCGTTTCTGCGTAGTCAAGATACATGAATACAATTTTATTAAGTTGATCCAACTCTTTTTCATCCAGATAATTTTTGGCGATATTAATGTCTGTTTTTCTAATAGAACCTGCTGGAGAATTTTTCCAAGACGTGAGCCCCATATTTTGTTTTTTGCTGTTCGCTCTGAAATAAATAATTTCGGCCGCGGTTTGTTTACTTATGGCCCAATGTAATTTGTTTTGAACCGTGGCAAAGAATTTTTTTGTAATATCGCTTGAAGAATCGTAGTCTGCACTACACTGAGAATAAATATCTGTGATCTTTTGATAAAATCTCCTCTCGCTCGAACGGATATCTCTAATTCTGGCAAGTTGCTCCTCAAAATAATCATGTCCAAAAATATTATTTGGATTTTTGAGTCGCTCATCATCCATTGTAAATCCTTTTATTATGTACTCCTTGAGTCTGTCCGTGGCCCAAATACGGAATTGCGTGGCTAAACTACTGTTGACTCTATATCCAACAGATAAAATCACATCTAGATTATAAAATTCTATTTCCCGTTTAACCTCTCTATTACCTTCTTTTTGAACTTGTGCAAAAATTGCACAAGTTGCCTCCTTGTCCAATTCTCCTTCGTTAAAAATATTTTGTAAATGTTTTGTAATAACGCTTCTTTCTACCCCAAACAGCTCTGCAATTTTCACCTGCGTAAGCCAAATATTTTCGTCTCTTAAAAAAATCTCCACTTTTACTTTCTTATTTGGGGTGGTATAAAGCAAAAATTCCGTAAAACTGTTGTTCGAGATGATTTGCTTATTATTTTTTCTCATGGTTGAATTTTGCACAAATTCAGACTGGAATACAAATTTTTGGATGAATTTCAACTTGACGGTGAGTCTATGCTCACCTACAATAACTCTACTTTACCTTTTAGGACATGAAAATACAAATCGCTTCGGATTTACATTTAGAATTTCTTGATAATCGGCAATGGATAGCTGCTAATCCGCTGATTCCAAGTGGCGATGTTTTGCTGTTAGCCGGAGACATCATTTCTGACAAGTATAGAGATAAGGCTGAAAATTTTTATAAAAGCGTTGAATCACAATTCCCTTTTATTATTTCAACGATGGGAAATCATGAATTTTATAATGGAACCGCTGAATATGCTTACCCAAGTTATTCAAAGCAGATGGCCGAAAATCATGCCAAATTGAATAACAAAAGTATTGTCCGTGACGGCGTAAAATTTATAGTTAGCGTTCTTTGGAGTCATATTCCAGATGGAAAATATTTTGAGGTGTTGAACGGTCTTAATGATTATAACTTCATTACAAAACGTGATATTGGCGGTGAAGATGTCCGTATCACAGTAGATACAACGAATAAGTACCACGAAATTTCATTAAATTTTATTGAAGAAGAACTGCAAAAAAAATTTGATGAGAAGATTGTAATATTAACTCACCATATACCGAGTTTTAAGTGCCTAAGCACTGAATTCAGAGGAGATAAATTAAACAATGCTTTTGTTTCAGATCTGGATGAATTCATTATCGCGCATCCAGAAATAAATCTTTGGGTTTGCGGACATTCTCATGATTTTAATGACACTATTGTTGGCAAGACAAGAATTGTTAGAAATCCGTTGGGATACGTCCATGTCGAAGAGGAAAAAGGGTTTAGGAGGGATTTTGTTGTAGAGGTTTGATTTTTCCGATTAATACGTCGAAATGCCTACAAATGTTTGCCAAACCTTTGTTATGAAATTAAAGTGGTTTCCTGCACTTCAAAAAAACGAGCCAACGCGAGGATAGTTCGAGCAAAAACCTATATTTTGAAAGTAAAGAAAACTATGTACCGTGTCCACTTTTTGGGGTACAGATCATGGCGGAGAGAGAGGGATTCGAACCCTCGATCACCGTAAGGCGATACCGTTTTTCGAGAACGGCTCTTTCGACCACTCAGACATCTCTCCTTGAATTAATACAAATATTTTTTATAAGTAGTCGCCAAAGTCTTTTCTTCAGGATGCCTACTCTTGAAAATACCCTTCAGCATATCTTCGCGACGATACTTCTTCTTCTCTTGAGAAGATTCCTTTTTAGGGATTATTTTTGTCATAAAACAGATATTTAACAAAAATAATTATAACAAAAGTTGCAACTATTAGTCGAACTAAACTACAAACTCCTCCATAACTGCTCAAACATCGCCTTTTGGGTGTCAGCCAAAGATTTATTAATAATCTCCACCGCCGAAATATCATTTTCGCCATAAGAAATCATGAGAATTTTGTCCTTACACAAAATCGTATCGGAATAAAAAACCATACCTTTAGGCAATATCTTTATTTGATGAAAAGCTGAATTGTAAGCCTTTTTATAAGTTCTGGCCATCTTCGAATCAACAAGAAGCTCTCTTGCTTTATATCGATTTTTCCTAATCTCTCCGGCAACTTTTTTTAAATACACAGGCATTATTTTGCCAACCATTTCAGGATTAAAAAAAGTACAAAAATCTTTTTCTCCCAAAACTTCTTCGTACATCCTGGCAACAGCCTCTTTACCTTCATGAAATTTAACCTTGGGAGTTATGGAAAGCTTATTTTCCAAAGCGGAAAGTTCAGGCAATTTCTCGTGTAAAAGTTCCAAAGAATACTGAATTTTACTCTCTTTTACCTTCAATAAATTCTGCAAACTATTAACGGGAATACATTTATAATACTTAATTCCATCCCTGGAGAGCTCATCAACAAGCCCTTGCTCCTTTAATCCATCCAAAATCAAATACATCGTAGGCCTCGGCACTCCAACAAACCTTGCAATCACACTCACAGGCTGCGCACCCAATTCCAAAAGTTTCAAAAAAACCTCAGTCCCCTTTTCATCAATTCCTAAATTTTTAAATAAATCCTTCATGTTGTCAGAAATTATCGACAGAAAAATTATAACAAACAACAGGTGGGATTGTCAACGAAATACTAACTGACTGTCACGGAGTATTGACAATCACGAATCTCTGACTTATAATCGCATCTTAACAAATAATCAAACAATATATGGACACAATAGACACAGAAGTAACCGACACGAATTCAGAAGAATTTGATGAGGAAAAATTTCAGGATGAATTGTCCGGCCTGCTTGGCAGAATCAATGACGAAGAAAACTATAATACTGTCACAGAATCCTTAATTCCGGAATTGGAAAGATTAGTAATGCCGGCAATAGAAGCCGGCACCAATGTCCGAACATTAAAATATGCTATTTTACGACGTTTACGAGGTGATTCGAAATATCAAGCACTGACCGTAATAAGTAAAATAGCAATAACTACATACTTAAAAAATGCCCAAAAAGAAGGTATAATTAAAGAACCGCTTCTCTATGGCAATTTTGAAGCAAGACTCTTGGAAGCAGAAAGATGTCGTTGGAAAGCAAACGACCGATACGAAGACAGCAATATAGATAAAATATTACAATTTGAACTGGAAAGAGCCATTAGATCAGGAGACATGGATACAGGGATGATCACGCAAATAGCACAAATAGTATTTCCGGACTATGCAAGTATAATCCCGGGAATCGTAGCAAGAACTTATTACGAAGAGTTTAGCCGCACGCGTCCTTAGTACACCTCCCCCAGATAGCATTTCTCGCAATAAACTTTTTCCGGACGCTGAGGCGCGTAGGTGGTTTTAATTAAAGAATTACATTTATCACATTTTCGTTCCCATAATTTCCTTGGATTCCTTAGCGCCAATCTGTCCATATGCCGCTGATCCGGATGCTTCCTGGGCAGCGGCAATTTATTCATCTTATAAAACTTCAACTCTTGAGGCAAAATCTTAAAATATTTTCCGGAAACTTCGCATTCCACAACTGAACTCGTAATATTTTCATTAACATCGGAAATATTATCAGACACTTGCGCAGCCTTTATAACTTTATCAAACTGCAAAGCGGGATGTTCATAATCAGACCAATTGAAACCGGCTTTCAAAGCATCATCTTTTTTTAAAGGGAAGTAATCCTGCGCCAATGTTTCATTATAACCAAAAGGTGAAAGCCTTGCGGGAAAAGCTCGCCCCATTCGCTGGTTTCCTTCATATGCTCAATGATTTTCACAATCATCTTTTCATATCCCTCCTTCGTATATTGTTTATTCAAAATACAATATTTTCCAAATTTTAATCCCATTACTCCAAAACAATTTTTCGAACCGGGAGAAAGAACGGAATACAAAACTTCATTAATCCCCTTCCATACATATACGGAAAAAAGCACTCTGGTAGCGGGGATTCCCACACACACAGTATCATAACACAATTCGGCCTGTTCGGTCCCGGAAACATCATAACAGTCTTTTACTGGATCACTGCACAGCCAAAGCCATTTACAGTCCTCTGCCCCGCTGGAATCAAAAGCTTCATCCGTATTTTTACAATTTTTAATTTCATCTCCTGTGCAATTTTCGCAATTTAAGATTTTTGCAAAACGCACGGGAAATTTTTTCTTATGTTCCTCAAAAAGCTTTTTAGCCTTACGAACAGCGCTATAAGAACCGGTATCAACTTCCGCTAAACGCTTCTTATATTGCGCCTCTGACAACTGCTCATTAAAAAAACAGTATTTCTTCCCAACCAAATTCACGCAAAAAGCGCAATTCTGACAATTTTGACATCCGTAACAAAAAGCCAGATCAGAACAATTATTACAATTCCTCAAAAATTTACAGCCATAACAATTGGTCAAATCAACGCATTCATAACAAAGCTGACAATCAAAAAGCTGGAGACAATCAATGCAATCATTTGCGCCCCAAACATAACTGCAGTACATCGAGTCCTGATTATTGTTGCTCGCATAAACCAGGTAACAATTCTTAAGATTATTGCAAAAATTTGTGTAATCGCTATTCACGGTATTATCAACCAACAAATCTATCCACGGCACCTCTTTTAACAATTCCTCAAATTGCTCAAAAAACGGCCGATTAAAATCAAAATCGCGTCCATAATCTCGAGCATCCCACGAGTCTCCCCACCACTCGGACTTTTTATAAACCTTATGGGGCTTATCCGGAGAAATCCAAGAAATTATCGTCTCGCCGGTCTTATCGCATTTACGCCTGTAAAGTCCTCTTTCATTACGCCACACTATACGCCTCCTAAAGCGATCTTCCGGACACAAAGTCGGGGGAGGAACTAAAAATTTTTTACCGTTAATTACCGGAGAAACTTTATCGTAAAACCTTAAATCACTGTCACTTATCTCAAATTTAGCGCCGCATTGCTTACAAATTTTATTCATAAACCTACCTCAAATATAAATAATACAACCCGGAGCAAATCAATATCAACGAAATCCCTTTTATCAATAAATCTCTTTTAGCAAAAGATTCTTTTGGAATTTCTTTTACTACTTTATTCAGCATATACGCGAAAACAAAAACTACAAGCGGCTGTATCCCGACTATAACAGCGGTAAGCGAAGCCTTTCCCAAGGTTAACGCATAAGAAAAAGCCAAAGATCCTGAAGTCCCCGCAACAACACTTATCAAAAATAACACCCACCCTTTAAAAGGAAATTTCTTGAAATCTCTAACGGAATTCCTGAACCGCGGCAAAATAAATAAAATCATACCAAACAAACTGCTCGCAAAAAT
>CAYHSM010000051.1:0-8778 GCA_964359325.1 uncultured Candidatus Peribacteria bacterium | reverse complement strand
AATTGATCTCAGCTCACGGACAGATGCTTGAGTTGGCTTGGTTTTGAGTTCTTTTGATCCTGCGAGATAGGGGAGCAGCGTTACATGCACAAAAAGCGTGTTTTCTTGCCCGAGCCTGTAACGTAATTGCCTGATGGCTTCCAAAAATGGCAGTCCTTCGATATCTCCAACCGTACCGCCGATTTCCACTATCATAACGTCGCATTTGCTTTCTTTTGCAGCTGACGTTATTTTTTCCTGAATAGCATCTGTTATATGAGGAATAATTTGTATTGTTCTTCCCAAAAATGTGCCTTTGCGTTCTTTCTCCAAAACTTCACTATAAATTTTCCCTGTGGTGACAGAAGAAAGCTTGCTTAGATTCGTGTCGATAAATCTTTCATAATGGCCCAGGTCCAGATCGGTTTCTCCTCCGTCATCTGTTACGAAAACTTCTCCATGCTGAAAAGGGCTCATTGTTCCGGGGTCGACATTGAGGTAAGGATCGAGCTTCTGGCTGAACACTTTTAGCCCTGAGGCTTTGAGGAGTGCTCCGATTGAGGCTGAAGATATTCCCTTACCTAATGAACTGCATACACCACCAGTAACAAAGATGTATTTGCACATATTTAAATCTAATTTAGCCCATGGGATTTAAAAGCGCAAGTTAAAGATATCCGATTTTTTCTTTTGCTGTTTTTAGTGTTTTGGCAGCCATTTGTTTGGCTTTTTTTGCACCTTTGTCCAGAATGGAGAGCACAAAGTCTTTTTTTGGAAGAAGTTCATTGTATTTTTTTCTGAATGGACCGAAATCTTCCAGGAATTTTGCCAAGAGAAGTTTTTTTGCGTCTCCGTAACCGAATCCGCCTTTGCGATATTTTTTTGCCAAATTTTCCGTTTCTTCTTTTGTCGCCAGGAGTTTGTATATTTGGAAAACATGACATTTGTCAGGATTTTTTGGTTTTTCAAGAGGAGTTGAGTCTGTGACTATGCTCATAACTTGTTTTTTTAATTCAGCATCAGTGCCAAAAAGGTCGATAGTATTCCCATAAGATTTGCTCATTTTTTGGCCGTCCGTACCCGGGACTACAGCTACTTCTTCTTTTATGAATGGTTCCGGTAATTTGAAAGTTTCGCCAAAAAGCTGGTTAAAAGTTATCGCGATGTCCCGTGTCATTTCAATATGTTGTTTTTGGTCCTGACCGACCGGCACCAAGTCCGGTTGATACAGGAGAATGTCAGCAGCTTGTAAAATAGGATAGTTGAATAATCCGACCGTGGCTTCTTTTTTGCCTTTTGCCTGAGCATCTTTCCACGCATGAGCACGCTCCAGAAAAGGCATTTTTACAATGCAGTCAAATATCCAGCAGAGTTCTGCGTGTTCAGAGAGGTCTGACTGTTTAAAAAATACGGTTTTATCAGGATCGAGACCGAGCGCGAGATATGAGACTGCCAATTCATAAGTTTGACGCTTCATTTCTTCCGGGCTGCGGACAGTCGTTAACGCATGAAGATCAGCAATAAAAAGATAACATTCAAAGTTTTTTTGCATTTCAATGTGTTGACGCATGGCTCCGAGCCAGTTGCCGATGTGCGGTTTGCCGCTTGGTTGGACGCCTGAGAGGATACGTTTCATGGGTGTGATTTGAGAGGATAAGGTGTTTCGGGCTTAGCCGAAACTTTTTGTTTTAGGAGACACTCGCTTTGTTTATGTCTGATGCTAAGCTTGTATCTGTTAATAGTATTATGTCGTTGTAATAGGGTCTATGTCGATCTTCACGCTCGTGTCCATTATATATTCTTTTGGAAGTTTTTCTAATAAATTGTGAATAAGGTCTGGATTTTGTGTTGATTTGAGTAGAATTACGTATCGATATTTTCCGCGAAGACGTGTGAGATAAGCCGGATAGGAGGTGATTTCAATGATGTTTGTTTCGCGCTCTGTTAATAGCAAATTTTCCAGTTTTTTTGTGTTTTCCTTACATTTATTCAAAGATTCATTCTCTATAATAATTTTTGCGATTTTGCTGAATGGGGGATTGGACAGGAGTTTGCGCTGAGTTCTCTCATATTTGAAAAATTTTTCATAATTATTTTCTTGTGTGCATAAAAGTGTAAAGTGATTTGGATTGTATGTTTGAATAATTACTTTTCCGTCATTTCCCATTCTGCCGGCGCGGCCCGATACTTGCGTCATGAGTTGGAAATTGCGCTCAGCTGTGCGGAAATCCGGGATGTTTAAGCCGATGTCAGCCAGGATCACTCCAACAAGATTTACTTTTGGGAGATGGAGTCCCTTGGCAATCATTTGCGTTCCAATCAAAACATCAGCTTCATGATTTAAGAATTTTTCGTAAATTTCCTTGAATCCATGTTTTGTGCCGGTTGTGTCTTTATCAGCTCGTAAAACTCTTATTTGCGGGAATGTTTTTAAAAGTTCCATCTCTATTTTTTGTGTGCCGATGCCTAGGAATTTTATGTTTGGTCCTTTGCAGTTTTGGCAGACGGTTGGCGGATTTGTGACTATTCCGCAGTGATGGCAAATAAGTTTTGGTTTTTCCAATGTTTTGGCGTGATAGGTGAGCGGGATTTCGCATTTTGTGCATTTTTCCGTATAGCCGCAATCGCGACAGACTATTGATGAAGCTGATCCGCGGCGATTTAAGAAAAGAATTGCTTGTTCTTTTTTTGCTATGATCTTTTCGAGTTCTTCACGCAGCCGATCGCTGAAAATCGAATAGTTTTGTTTTTTGAATTCTTCGCGGAGATCTACGATTTCGATTTGCGGAAGAGTAGAATTTCCGATTCTTTCTGAAAGTAAAAGTGTGGAATCCTTGAGCTTTTCAGCTGTTTCGATGGATGGAGTTGCGCTTCCAAAAATTATTTTGAGGCTTGGATTTAATTCTAACATTTTGTCTATAATTCGATGGATTGTGTATCGCGGGGATTGATCTTGTTTATAAGAAAGTTCGTGTTCTTCATCTACAACAATCATTCCCAAATTTTGAAACGGAGCGAAGATTGCGGAACGAGAACCTATGATAAGTTGGCTTTTACCCGCCCAAATGGACATCCAGGCCGCTTGGCGTTCGCCTTCAGAGATTTTGCTGTGAATTACCGCAGATTTAACACCTATGGCTTTTTCAAAATAATCGATCATTTGAGGCGTTAATGAAATTTCCGGAACCAATATCAGAATTTGTTTTCCTTGATTCAGATAGTCCTGCGCGAGTTGCGTGTAAATTTCCGTTTTGCCCGAGCCTGTGATGCCGTGGATTAAAAATTTGTTTGTTTTTTGTGTGGTTATTTCATTGATTGTTCGTTTTTGAGCGGCTGTTAAATCCTTTGCCGGAATTTTTGTTATTTGATTGTCTGTTGCGTGATTTTTTGGTTGAGGTTTCCCTGCCAGGATTCTTTTTGGAATAAAAAGTTTCAGGATTTTGTGCAGCGGACAGAAATAGTATTTGCTGAGCCAGTTAAAAAGTTCCAATTGGTTTGTGGACAGTAAAGGTTTTTCATATAAAATTTCTTGTATCGGTAGGGTTTTGAATTTTGGTTTTTCTTTATGGACAGCCAAAACCAGGCCTGACGTTATGTTGTTTCTGAGCGGCGCTCTTACAGCCTGTCCGGGCAGCAATTTTAGACTTTCCGGTATTTGATAAGTTAAGGTCTCTTTATCTTGACTGATTTTTCGCGGGAATAAGATGTCTGCGTACAGCATAGGACCCCAATTGTAGGCCTAAAGTTTTGGGATGTATAGAGGCTATTGACAGTTTCCGATTTTCGTGTATAATTCCAGGCTTTTCTAACTTAAAATTTATGTTGAGTTTGACAGATCAAAATTTGCTTCTGGAAAGATATGCGCGAGGTAAAGAATCTAACCTGATTGAGCGCTATATTAAAGATGGGCCGACTGCTTTACGCGAGGAGTTTGGTTTATCTGAAGAGGAATGGACTGTTATTTTTGATTATTTGATATTTGATCATAATCTGTTATATAAAGCCGTGATGCAGGCCAGTGATTTTTTTGTTGAGAATTATGTTAAGCATGGAATGACTCATGTTCGTGAGATTTTGAATATAAATGATACGAAATATGATGTGATTTGGGAGGTTGTTTTTGACTTTTTGGCTATTTCCAATGAAGGGCTTTATTATCATGTTTTGGAGCATAGAGATCGTTATATGATTGCTTTTAAGGCTAGGGGAGGGGATTTTGTACGTAAAGTTTTGGGTATTTGGAAAGAAAAATACGAAGAGCATTGGGCTAAGATTTTGGATTTGCTTTTATATTCCATTTGCAATGAATTTATATCCGATCAAAATTTCGAGCATGGGCTGAGGGCTTTTTCTTATCTTATGAATGGCATGCGCGAGCATAGACCTGTGGAGAAGTCGGAGATTGCGAGAAAATTTTTGTAAAAATTGTAGTTGTTATGATAAGATTAATTATCATAACTTCTTTTTTATGAGAAAATTTTGGATTTTTGTGGCGGTTATTGTGCTTATAGTCGTCGTTGGTGCCGCTACTGTTTCTTCCGGTGTTCTTAATGCTTCCGTTGGAAACAGTAAGGTCGGCAAGATTACAGTCACTTCAAAATCATTCAAAAATAACAAAAATATTCCGGTTAAATATACCATGAATATATCTCCGCAACTTTCTTTCAAAACTAAAAGTAAGGATGTAAAGTCCTATGCTTTGCTCATGTACGATAAGGCTAAAATAGCTAAAAATTGGGTGCATTGGTGTGTTACCGGTATATCTGTAGATGAGGCGGATTTGGTGGAAGGTGCTTCTAATGCCAATATGCCGATAAACAGTAAAGAATTGTCGAATACTTATGGTTCGGTTGGTTATGGCGGACCCAACCCTCCAAAAGGTTCCGGGGTGCATAAGTACGAATTTTGGGTGGTTGGCTTGAATGTCGATAGTGCTTTTGATCCGAGAGATTTGACTAATCCTGATGAAATTCAAACAACTTGCACGCTGAAGAGTTTTAAGAAGGCGATAGAAGGGAAAGTTGTTGCGGAAGGGAAGCTTACGGGGAAATATGAGGTGAAGTAGGGGCTAAGCTTCAAAGGTTGGAATAATTCTGATCTTTAGCTTAAAAAACGCTATAATGCGTGGAAAGGTAAAGTTTTTAGTTGACATTTTTTTTCAGTGTGCTAAATTGCAGTTGTTTTAATGTGTTAATACGCTAAAGTCATTATGAATATCGAGGCGGAACTAAACAATAAGGAAATGAAAGAGCTTTTCGAAGCTATTTTAAAGCTTGAAAATCAAGTCGAATGTAAAAAATTCTTCAGGGATCTTTGTACTTTTGGCGAACTAACTGCTATGCGTGAACGTTGGCAGGTGGCGAAAAAAGTTATGGAAAAAATTCCGTATCGTGAAATTGCAAAAAAAACAGGTGCCAGTACAGCTACCATAACCCGTGTTGCTCATTGGTTGCATCATGGCATGGGTGGTTATAAGTTGATCCTGGAACGTACAGAATGAGATGCGGACCCAAGATTTGTTTATAACCATCCCGACAAAATGCTCGGGATTTTTTATTTTTAAACTTAATACAATATGAATAACGTACGTATCGCAATACAAAGTAAGGGAAGAATGGCTGATAATAGTCTGGATTTTCTTTATTCTTTGGGTCTTAAATTCAAAGCGAATGGCAGAAATTGCATTGTTGAATGTGCAAATTACAATCTGGATATTTTGTTTTTGAGGGATGACGATATTCCCAAGTATGTTGAAAGGGGCGTGGCGGATTTTGGAATAGTAGGGGAGAATGTGATTTTGGAGCAAAATGCACGCGTTAAGATCCTCAAGAAACTTAGTTTTAGTTTTTGTTCTTTGGTAATTGCGGTTTTGGAAAGTTCTTTAATCCAAAATGTTGCTGATTTGCAGAATGGAAGGATTGCCACTTCCTATCCTAATTTACTTATGGCTTATCTGGAGGAGGAGAAGGTTAATGCGGATATACTTACTCTCAAGGGTTCCGTTGAGATTGTGCCAACTTTAAATTTGGCTGATGCTATTTGTGATTTAACTCAAACCGGAAAAACTCTCAAAGAGAATAATTTGCGACCGATTGCGACTATTTTAGAATCACAAGCTATCCTTATACAGTCGCCGTTTTTGACTCATCGTGCTGTAAAAGGCTTTGAACTTTTGTTTGAAAAATTTTCCAAAAAAACTGTTTCATTATGAGAATTTTGAATACTAAAAATTTGGCTGTTAAAGAAATTTTATCTGAGTTGTCTCGGCAAAGGAGTAAGCTTAATGATGTAAAAAATACCGTGCTTGAAATTTTGGGAATGGTTCGGGAAGAAGGGGATAAGTCATTGTTCAAACTTACTGAGAAATTTGATGGGGTGAGACTTGAGGATTTTGTTGTTACCAAAAAAGAGATTGATGAAGCTTATGAGTCCATTGATAGGAATTTGTTTAAAGCTATAAAATTCGCCAAGAAAAATATTGAGAAATTCCATGATAAAATTTTATGTCGGAAAGAATCTGCCGTTGAGACTGTTAATGGAGTTAAAGTTTGGCGTGAATTCAGGCCGATTGATAAGGTCGGTCTGTATGTGCCTGGTGGTAAAGCCCCATATTTTTCGACTGTTTTGATGCTGGGAGTTCCTGCAATGCTTGCCGGTTGCCAGGAGGTTGTTATGTGTACTCCCGTTCCCGGTGATTCTAAAGTAAATCCTGCTATTTTAGTGGCTGCTGATTTCTGCGGTATAAAGAAAATTTTCAAGATTGGTGGAGCTCAAGCTATTGCTGCGATGGCTTATGGCACTGAAACAGTGCCAAAGGTTTATAAAATTTTTGGGCCTGGGAATCAGTATGTTTCTACCGCTAAAATGCTGGTTTATGGAGAGGTGGATATTGATATGCCTGCTGGGCCGTCCGAGTTAATGATAATCGCTAATAATGATGCCAGGATCAAGTGGGTGGCTGCGGATTTATTATCTCAGCTTGAACACGGTACGGATTCCCAGGTGGTTTTGGTTACTTTTGAAGAAAAATTCGCAAAAGATGTTATATCTGAAATGCGTAAACAGATGCGATTTTTGAGTCGTCGAGAGATAATTGAACAGTCTTTTTTGAAAAGTTTTGCAATTGTTGTCAGATCAACGGATGAGGCTTGTTGTGTGGCTAATGAATATGCGCCTGAACACTTGGAGATTATTACTGATAAGCCAAAAGATGTTTTGAAGAATATTATTAATGTTGGTTCGGTATTTTTAGGCCCTTATGCTTCCGAGCCATTGGGTGATTATGCCACCGGTTCGAATCACACTTTGCCAACTTCCGGTTTTGCCAGGATGTTTGGTCCGCTTTCAACAGATTCTTTTGGGAAAATGATTCAGGTTCAGGAGGTGTCTTTTGTCGGGATTAATAATTTAAGTAAGTTCGCTCAAATTATGGCTGATAAAGAAGGGCTGGATGCTCACAAAAATTCAATAAATATCCGTTTTAAAAATGATTAATAATTTGATTCGTCCAAATATAGTAAAAATGAAACCTTACGTGTGTGCGCGAGATTTGTATCAGGAGGGTGTTTTTATGGATGCGAATGAAAATGCTTTTTGCAGTCCTGTTAAAAATTCTAGGCTTTTAAATTTAAATCGTTACCCTGATCCATCTTCTACGGAGCTTAAAAAAGCTTTGGGTAGATATGTTGGTGTGGACTTTGAGAATATTTTTGTAAGTTCGGGTTCCGATGAAATTATTGATCTTCTTATTCGACTTTTTGTTAACGAAGATGAGGAAGTGCTGATTTTTGAACCTACTTATGGAATGTACAGGGTTTTAGCGGAGGTAAATAATGTAAGAATCAAAACTTGTTCTTTGGGTAATGATTTTCAGATTAATTTTACCGGATTCAGAGATGCGCTTAGTGCTAAAACTAAAATTGTATTTTTGTGTTCTCCAAATAATCCAACCGGTAATCTTTTGAATTATGAGGATATTCTTAAAATTGTTGAAAAATTTAACGGCGTGGTTGTTGTTGATGAAGCTTATGTTGAATTTTCCAGTAGAGAGTCTTTAGCTAAAGTTGCGGTTAATTCTGAGAATTTAATTATTTTAAGGACTTTATCTAAAGCTTGGGGACTGGCCGGAATAAGAGTCGGTTATTGTTTAGCCAATAAGCTGATTATTGATTATCTGAATAAAATCAAATTACCTTATAACGTGAATTTGTTATCTTCATATATGGCAATTAAAGCTCTAAAAAATTCTGACTTGATGGAACAAATGGTGCTGGAAATAATTGCTGAGAGAAATTGGTTGAGAATGGAACTAAAGAAACTTGGGTTTAAAGTTTTTGCCAGTGAAGCTAATTTTTTGTTGGTTAAAATTGTTGGGGCTGGAAGAATTGTAAAAAAATTGGCTGAGGATTTTGGCATTATTGTGCGAGATTTTTCCAATAAGCCCGGTGTTCCAGAAGATTGTTTTAGAATAACGGTTGGAACAAGTAAACAAAATCGTGCTCTTATTCAAGCTTTAACTTTAATTTTATGAAAATTGCATTTCTAGACAGGGATGGAACACTCATGTTTGAGCCTCAGGATACAGGAAAAATCGATACATTAAAGAGACTTAAAATTTTGCCTGGAGTTATTGAAGGGCTTAAGCAACTTCAAGCAGATGATTATAAATTTGTTCTTATTTCAAATCAAAATGGCATCGGAACACCTAATTTTTTGACTGAAGCTTTTGAAATCCCCAATAGAAAATTTTTAGAGATTTTGCGCGATGAAGGAATTGAGTTTTATCGGATTTTTGTTTGT
>CAYHSM010000050.1:0-9442 GCA_964359325.1 uncultured Candidatus Peribacteria bacterium | reverse complement strand
AATGTTAATACGGAGAGATTTTTTGCCGAGTATTTTAATAAGAAAAAAATAAAAAATTTGGTTGTTGTTTCTCCCGACGCAGGTGGAGCCAAAGATGCCAAAAAATTTGCGGATTTGGTTGGAGCCGATTTGGCGATTATTCATAAAACAAGACCGGCTCATAATAAAGCTCAGGCAACGCATGTCGTCGGTGAAGTCAAAGGCAGGACGTGCGTGATTTACGACGATATGATTGATACAGGCGGCAGCGTGACTGCTGCGATTGCGGCTTTAAAGGCCATGAAAGTGAATAAAGATATTTATTTGGCCGCTACGCATGCTGTTTTTTCCGGGCCTGCAGTTGAAAGATTTAAAGCTGCGGGTTTTAAAGAAGTTGTAGTTTCAAATTCGATTCCGATTCCAAAAAATAAGCAATTTAAAGGACTAAAAGTGTTATCCGTTGCTTCGCTTTTGGCCAAGATTATCAAAAGTGTACACGAAGCCAGGTCCGTAACAAGCGCTATGATTTAACAAAAAAAAATATGATTGGTGAAAAACCCAAAAAATTAGTTTTTATAGGCAGCGATCATGCCGGATTTAAAGTTAAGGCAGAGGTGCATAAGCATCTTGTGGATAATGGTTATGACGCGACTGATTTGGGGACTTTTACGGAAGAACCTTGTGATTATCCGGATATTGCCAGGGAAGTTTCCGAGAAAGTTCAGGAGCACGCCGGGTCTTTTGGGATTTTGATATGTGGAACAGGAGTCGGGATGTCTATGGTTGCAAATAAATTTAAAGGAATCAGGGCTGCATTGGTTAGTGATGAAAATACGGCCGAGCTTACAAGAAAACATAACGATGCGAATATTTTGACTATGGGCGCCAGGACTACCACTCCGGAAATGATGCTGAAAATTGTTGATAAATTTTTGAGTACGGATTTTGAAAAGAAAGAGGAGAGACATGTGAGACGGGTTGGCAAAATTAATTCGTTTTAAAATGAAAATACAAATTGCGCCTTCCATTTTGTCTGCGGATTTTGGGAAATTGAATGAGGAAATCGCTTTGGTTGAGCCATATAGCGACAGAATACATTTTGACGTGATGGATGGGCATTTTGTGCCGAACATCAGTTTTGGCGCTCCGGTTATGAAGTGGGTTAAAACAAAATTGCCCATTGACGTGCATTTGATGATTGAAAATCCATGGAGATTTTTTGACAGTTTCGTGAAGGCCGGAGCCGATTTGATCATTGTGCATGAGGAGGCTTGCGGGGGCGGCGGGGAAAGCGGGCAGGCTGGGGAATTTGCGTTGCCTGCGGTTTTGAAGCAGATTGTCGGGTTGGGAGTGAAGGCCGGTGTTTGCATTAAGCCAAAGACTCCGGTTAGTAAGGTGAGGGAAGTTTTGGATTTTGTTGACTATGTGTTAGTGATGACTGTTGAGCCGGGTTTCGGCGGGCAGGAGTTTATGCCGGAAATGGTTGAAAAAATCAAACAGTTGCGAGAGACGGGGTTTAAGGGGGATGTTGCTGTAGATGGTGGAATTAACGTTGAGACGGGGAAGATTTGTGCTGATGCCGGAGCCAATATTTTAATTGCAGGAAATTATATTTTTGGGGCGAAAGATAAAAAGGAAGCGATAATGAAATTAAGATTTTAGGTCATAGCTTTAATTGCCTGACCGGGCTTGAAGAGCTTGAATAACTTTTTGTCTTACCAGGGCTCTGTGTGCTTCTGCGATAGCTTGAACTTTTTGCGGTAACTTGAAACGTCTGACTTGAGTTTGCCATTCTGTTAATTTTTTCATGTATCTGTGGTCCGTGGTTTCTATTACATCGGGATGTTTCGCGTGAAGTCTATAGTATGCCCGGACGGCACAGTCTATTGCGCGCGGCAGCGCATTGTATAAAGGAAATCCCGAGTTATCGTGGTCAAGCATAGCCCATGCGATTATTCTTGAGGTTGTTGTTCTTATAATTCTTCTTTGTTTTTCCGGACGGAAAGAAGCGAGTGTTATTAAGCTGTTTGCCCTGTCTTCCAGTTTAAATATGAGTGCTTTTTGTTGTCTTTGAGGGGAAGAAGTTAAGGCGGTTAGTCTTATTAAGAATTTTGTGGTTTTGCCATTGTCATGCTCTTCTTCTTCAGGGAATTCTTCAAATGTTCGTGATTGTTTTTGTTTTATGCTGTCAGGATTCCACCTCTCAACTTCTTCGTCACTTATATCAAGTAATTTTATTGTAGCTTCTCTTCCGGCCAAAGATTGTTCTACAGCCGTTTTTCTCTCTTTCTCGCTTAATTCATAATTATTGCTTAATATACGCATTAATTGAGTTACTATTTTTAATGTATGGTCTTTAATTAGATTCAATACCCTTTTTTTTATATCTTCGCGCGTTCGGAACGGCTCTTCTTTAAATCCGCTTTCTATTAATTGATCGAGACTGCTGTCAATGAAATCCGTTCGTTCTCCGACGTAATTTGATATTAATTCTTCAAGAGATAGCGCTGTATCTTCAACAATATCGTGAATATGACCAACGGTTGCAAGAACTATACTAAGTTCAGACATGTTTTGTTGGATAGTATGTGTTTGAGGTTCGGCTCCATCCTGCGTATATGTTACGATTTCCATGTCTCTTTCCAGAATGAACGGGAGTACATCAAAAATAGCCGCACGTGTCACATCCGATTCATGTACTGTTGCGGGTTTTTTTTCGGCTTTGCGCATTCTGGCTTCTCTTTGCTCGTGGTGAGCAGATTGACTTATGCTAAATCCTTGGCGTTCAGCGTTGATTACTCTTAAATAGTTGTTTCTTGCAGCTATTTCATCTCTTAACGGATGATTTTTTGGCAGTACATATTTTTTTTCTCCGGTTTCCTTGCTTGGGGATGATGTCTCAAGGAGCATTTCATAATATAATCTTAAGGCTATCATGAATTTTTCATTTTCTTCCTGTAATTGGATTCTTAGTCCTCTTTCAGCCCGTTGCCATCTTCCTAAGTTTGGTTTATCTGTTGAATCTGAAATGATCGCTCTTACCCCGTTTGCAAAATCCGCGCGTATTTTCATTGGTGATTCTTCCATTATTCGCGCGGAATTATCATCCAATAAATCCATTGGGACTTCTTCTGTCCATTTTGCTTCAAGGTCTCCGGTGAATTCGAAAAATTTATGGTAATGCTCTACGACCGCTTCCCATATTGCCTGGAGCCTTTCGTGATGGTTTACAGGAATAGCGCCTTTAAGGTTTGGGAATTCCAAGCTTTCAGGGATTTCCAGATATTCTCTTTCCAGAGCGATTATGAAAGCGTTTTCCTCATTATATGAAGGTACTCCCGGCGGCTGGAAAGGGTATCTTTGATATAACATGGCCGCATAGCCGACCTTGAGGAATTTGTCTTCTTCGAGGCGGGCCTGATCTGTTGTTAGTGTTGTCTCTGCCATTATTTCTGCATTTTTTAGCTTAAGGGGGTTATTACGACTTTTAGGAGGTTTTGCAAGGGGAGTGGGGGAAACAGGAAGGAAACGTCGCTATGCGACGTTTCTATGGTGCGCCCGACGGGATTCGAACCTGTGGCCTTTGGCTCCGCAAACCAACGCTCTATCCATCTGAGCTACGGGCGCAAGTACGCAAATAGTAATAGAAAAGCCTAAATTCAGCAAGGAGGGGTAGGAAAGTTCGCATAAAAATCTCTGCACGTGCAGACTTTTACGGTTAATTTTTGGCATAAATAAGTCGATTTAATGTAAAAAATTTGATAATTTTTGTATGAAATGCGAACTAAAAAATAACAAGGGTTGATATAAATGGAAATTACAATAAGATATATTATCCATGGGTCTAGATAATGATAAAAATAGGGAGATGGTAGGGGTTGGCGAGGCTTGCGGAGCCATTGAAGCAGTGGATAATGTTGTCGAAAATGATGGAGATAAGATTGATGGTGCTAGGCAAACAGTTGAAGAAACAGCTAAAGCTGCTTCTGTTGTTCTTGATAGAGAAGATGTTGAAAGACAAATGAGAGATCCTGATTTATCAATTATTTTAGCTTTTGCGCGGGATTTAATAACATGTGGAGAGGGACAAAGAGCGTATGAGCTTGTAAAGGATATATGTTTTGAATCTATTCCGGTAAGACAGAGGCTTCCCTTAATGATTGTTGTTATGGAAATTTTGTTTGGTTTAGGGAGAATAGGTGAGGCCGAAAGGCTGTTAGAAGGATTACTAAAACAAGGAGTGTTTCATGATCCGGGCGTTGTTTTTGATCAGTTGGCACATTTATATCGTTTTTTGGGAGATTTTAAAAAGGCGCTTTATTTCTGTGATAGATCTTTGGAAGAACCTATTTCGGCCAATCAAAGACAATCACGTAAATGTCATATGCAAAAGGTAAGAGATAAAATCCCGTTTGTGTCCGGAAGTAAAGAGGGTGATTATTTGGCAAAGCTACTTATGGTTTTTGTTGATGAAAAAAATTTTTCCAGAGTGGATGTGTGTAGAAGAAGATTGCAAGAGTTACGTGATAAGCACCCGGATATAAAATCTGGGGCTTTTGAGGCTGCGGATTTTCTTGGCGACCGTGAGGCTTTGAAAGATATAAGCAGGCTTTTGGCAGACTGGGATAATCGTTTTTTGCATGATGCTGATTGTGAACGAGCGGAGCGTCTATGTATTGCTGTTTTATCTTTTGATCCGTGCAATTATTATGCATTAATTGGAGGATTGTATGCGGCTAGAAGGAGAAAGGATTTTAATGTTCTCGGGAGAACCGCCGCTGCTTTGCTTAAAAATTTTCCTGATGATCCTGAAGTATGTTATGAATGCGGAATGGTTTTTGTAAGGTGTTATTGGGAGTTGCCTTATGGTGCGGATAATCATTCTCAGGCTGTGAGGGAAAGGACAAATATAAAATCGCGTAAAGCAAAAGAATTATTTTTGAAAAGGAGGGAGCTTATGGGTGGCGATGATTGGAAAAACGACTTTGCGCTTAAAAGAAGCTTAAGCATAAGTCAAAATAGGGCTGCTTTGGTTGAAAAAACAGCTTCTTTTATTAATAGGGAAGTTGCGTATGGAAAGTCCAGAACTATAATTTCCGATGTTTTAAGGGTTGATCCGTTTTATTCCCCTGCTTTATGTGTGGCTTTTTGTATTGCTGTTTTGAGGAAGGATCCGCAGGCTTATTTTTATTATAAATTATGGGAAGAAGAAGGAAGCATTATTTTAGGAAGTATTGGAACTTTATTTTGTAAGTGTCAGAAGGCTTCAGGAGAAATTCCACGGCCTGGATTTGTTGAAAGATTTCCTGTTACAGAACCTGTCCTTCGCTTGCGTCGGAATAGGATTTGGGATGATCTTGCTGCGCGGCAACCTGTTGATACTCTTGCGGCAAGAGTGACCGGCTGGCGTAAGAAATAAATTTATGTGGTTTTACAGTTTTTTGAAAGCTTTTATCATTTCCTGATGAATTTTTCCGTTTGTCGCCAATATATCTTTCCCAAACAAATCCAACATATTCCCATTCGTATCTGTTATTTTGCCGCCCGCTTCTTTTACAATCAGCGTTCCGGCTGCTATGTCCCATGGCTTCAAATCAAATTCCCAGTAGCCGTCAAATCTTCCCATAGCAACGTAACATAGGTCAAGAGAGGCCGCTCCCAAGCGACGGATGGCCTGCGACTGATCAATCATAGTGCTGAAATACGGCAAATTTCGTTTACGATTATTGTACGGGAATCCTGTGGCCAGAAGGGAATTTTTTAATTTGCTGATGTTTGAAATTTTGATTTTTTTATCGTTGAGGTACGCCCCTTTGCCTTTTTTCGCATAAAAAAGCTCGTTTAATGCCGGAGCAAAAACAACTCCCATTATCAATTCTCCGCTTAAGTATTGAAAATTTTTTGAATGTTCGGATTTTGCGGTTTTGAATAGTCCTATAGAAATTGCATATTCGTTAAGTCCGTGCGCAAAATTTGTGGTGCCGTCTATCGGGTCGATTAGCCAGATAAATTTTGATTTCGCGTAATCTTCAGGGGTGGTTTCATTTAAAAAGTCAGATTCTTCAGCCAAAATAGAATGACTTGGGAAAGCTGATTTAATTTCCTTGATTATTAATTTTTCTGCGGCTTTATCCATGTTTGTTACCAGATCGTTTTTGCCTTTTTCGTTTATTTGAAGGCCTTTTTTGCGACTTTTCAAAATTAATTCTCCGGCTTTACGGGCTGTTTTAATTGTGAAATTTAGAAGATTATTTGTCATGTTTTTGCGGGTTGCATTTTGGATTATATCATAATTTATGCTATCATCTTCGGGCTATTTATGGACAAATTTGTATTAAAAACAGAGTTAACGCCAAAGGGCGATCAGCCCGAGGCTATAAAAAAGCTTATTAAAGGCGTTGAAAACGGAGAGAGATTTCAGACTTTGCTTGGAGTCACCGGATCGGGGAAGAGTGTTGTTTATGATACTCCTGTAATTGTTTATAAAAGAGACATGATGGGAAAATACGATCCTAGGATGGTAGAAATCGGTGAATTTATTGATAAATTGTTTGTTGAGAATCCTTTGATAGAAATTAATGGTAAGGATACAGAGATTCTTTATTCTGTCGATCAGAACGAAGATTATTTTGTTCCTTCTTTTAATGCAGATGGCAAAAATGTTGATGTTAAATCTATCACTGCTTTTGTTAGGCATGTGGCTCCTAAAAATTTATATAAAATTAAGACAAGCTGTGGACGATCAGCAATTTTTACCGGTAATCATAATTTGTATGTTTTAAGAAGTGGAAAATTTAAACTTCTTGAAACCAAGAAACTGAAAAAAGGTGACTATGTTCCTTTGCCAGTAGATCTTGAAAAATTAGTTCCCCAAGTCGGTTTGGATTTTCTTGATTTGAGAAGATACTTAACGGTTTTTGCTTATTCCAATATCGCTAAACCTTTAGCAGCATGCGCTGCGTACTATGGCAGAAAACCTGTTGTTTCTGCCATGAAGGCTTCATATGGGTATATGACCGACAGCAAAATTTGTAATATTTTAAATAATGAGGAGAGAGTTGAACTTGGAGCTATAAAAAATTTATGGAATAATTTTCCGCTAGCGCATACTTTTGATTTTGATATCAAAAGTCGTTTAGGTAAAGGGACTTATCCACTTCAATATCCTTTATCTGATGATTTTTTGCAGCTTTTAGGCGTTTATATTGCTGAGGGTTGGTCAAACGATAGATATATTGTACTTCCGGTGCGAGAAAAAGAATTTTTTAAGTTTGTATCCAAGATTTTAACTAATTTGGATTTAAATTTTAAAGTGCGCCCTGACGGAGATATTGTTGTTGCCAATGTTTTGTTTGCAAATTTATTAAAAAATATGTGTGGCAGTGGCGCTTTTAATAAACATTTACCTGATTTTTGGCCGAAATTGTCATTGAAACAATTAGGTTTTGTATTGAGTGCTTATTTTAGCGGAGATGGCGGCGTGGATGGTCAGGCCGTAACTGCAACTACTGCAAGTAAACAATTAGCTTCCGATCTGCTTTATGCTTTAAGTAGATTTGGTATTTGGGCTCGATCTAGGAAGGTTTTTAAAAGAGCATATAATTCTAATCATAGCGGTAATTTTTATAATTGTATTTCTTTATCTGGCCAGGATAATTTGGGAAAATTTAAAAAATATATTGGGTTTCTTTATGAAAGAAAAAATTTAGCCCTGAAAGAAATTTTTGGGAAGAAATTTAATACGAATGTAGATATTATCCCAGGAATAGGAGAATTAATTTTAAAGATAAGGAAAACTTTTAAATTAAGGCAAAAAGATTTGGCTTTGATGGCCGGTTTGTCCAGATCGATGTTTAGTTTTATCGAAATGAACAAAAGATCAATTTCCAGAGCTGCCTGTGAACGTCTTGCATGTGGTCTCAAGAGGGATTTTTTCAGTTCCGAATTAGTACGAGAACTTGATTCTTTTTTATCATTGAGATGGACACCTATTAGTAAAATAAAGAGGACGAGATCTTATCAAAAATATGTTTATGATTTTTCAGTAAAAGATAATGAAACTTTTTTAGCAGGCCATGGCGGAATGTTTGTTCATAATACTTTCACAATGGCCAAGGCCGTTGAGGCCCTGCAGCGCCCGACGCTTGTTCTTGCTCATAATAAGACTTTGGCTGCTCAGCTTTGCAGTGAGTTTAGAGAATTTTTCCCTAATAATGCCGTGAGTTATTTCGTTTCATATTATGATTATTATCAGCCTGAAGCATATCTTCCGGCTACGGATACTTATATTGAAAAAGATGCTGCGATTAACGAGGAAATTGATAAGTTCAGGCATGCGGCAACCGTTAATTTGCTTACCCGTAAGGACGTGTTGATTGTGGCTTCTGTGTCATGTATTTATGGGCTTGGGTCGGTTGAGGATTATAATGCTTTGGCCAGAACCATTAAGAAAGGAGACACGATACAGAGAGACAAATTTTTGAGACAACTTACGGAGATGCAATACGTGAGGTCTTCAATTGAATTTAAAAATGGAATGTTCCATGTCTTGGGTGATACGGTTGAGGTTTTTCCTCCCGACAGAGATTCCGTTTTTAGAATTGAATTTTTTGGGGATGAGGTTGAGGCGGTTTCCGAAGTCGATTCATTTACCGGAGAGATGATTTATGAGCTTAATAGTGTCACGATTTTTCCCGCTAAACACGACGTGACTACCCGTGAAAAAATTGAACGTGCAGTTGTTGGAATACGCGCGGACTTAAAATTGAGGCATGAGGAATTGCAGAAATCCGGGAGGAATATTGAGGCTGAGCGCTTGAAAACTCGTACCGAGTATGACATTGAGATATTGATGGAAACCGGTTATTGCAGCGGTATAGAGAATTATACGCGTTATTTGGCAAGCAAAGCGCCTGGCGAGCAGCCTACGACTTTGATGGATTATTTTTCCGATGATTTTTTGCTTTTTATTGATGAGTCCCACATGACCGTGCCTCAAATCGGCGGCATGCATAATGGGAATTTTTCACGTAAGCAGACCTTGATTGATCATGGTTTCAGGCTTCCGTCCGCGCATGATAATCGTCCGCTTAAATTTGAGGAATTTGAAAAATATATGAAAAGTACGGTTTTTGTTTCTGCTACACCGAGTAAGTATGAGTATGCACATACTCCAAAAAAGGCCATTGTAGAGCAGGTTGTAAGGCCTACCGGACTCACAGATCCTGAGATTTTTGTCAGACCACGTACCGGACAAATTGAAGATTTGCTTAAAGAAATTCATAAAAAAGTTAAGGCGGGGGATCGCGTGCTTATTACAACCTTGACTAAGCGTGCATCTGAAGATTTAACGGAATTTTTGGCTGATGCTGATATACGCGTAAAATATTTACATTCGGATATAGACACTTTGGAGAGAATTGAAATTTTACGCGATCTCAGGCTTGGGAAATTTGATGTTTTG
>CAYHSM010000049.1:0-9564 GCA_964359325.1 uncultured Candidatus Peribacteria bacterium | reverse complement strand
TTTGAATTAATTTTGGCCATAACCATCGCGTAAAAAAATTATGCTCCAATAGTGCTGCTCAAATTAAATATCGGCGCCATGATCGCAAGCGCAAGCAGAGCCACAAAAACACCAACAACCAAAATCATCAAAGGCTCAAAAATAGAAGTCATTTTTTTAAGACTGTTATCAATTTCCCTTTCATATTGATCGGAAATTTTCTCGGAAACTTTGCCGATACTGGCCGAAGCCTCCCCAACCGCAAACATTTCCACAATCTCCGGCGGAAACAAATATTCACTGTCGCGCAAACTCTCGGAAATCTTTTTACCTTTTTTTACTTCATCCAAGACCTCCTGAACTTTTAATTTATAAACCCTATTGGATAAAGAATTACCTGTAATTTTAAGCGAATTCATAACCGGAAGCCCTGATTCAACCAAAATTCCCAACATACTCACAAAACGCAACACATAAATCCTTCGTAAAAGCTGCCCGACAATAGGCAACCCAAGCTTGGAATAATCCCAATTTACAGCCCCGTTATTGCTATGGATATACATGCTGAATAAACCGTACAAACCAAACAAAACAAGCAATATCACCCACCAAAAATCAACAACAGCCGTCTGCAAAAACATCAAAGCTCTGGTAGCAAAAGGCAAATTCTGAGCCGAAACTCCTCCTTCCGTAAGCAAAGAAAGCAAACTTGGAAAAATCCAAACAAGCATACCGACAGTCACCAAAACAAGCACGCAGAGAACAGCGATCGGATACACAGCCGCTCCCCACAATTTCATATACAAATCATGTTTCTTATCAAGCTGAGCGGACAATTTAAAAAGCATACCGAATAAATGTCCCGTAGCCTCGCCGGACTTAACAATACCAATCTCCAATTCATCAAAAATATTATCAAAACGACTCATCGCATCAGACAAATTGGCACCGGCCTCGCAATTATATGCAATCGTATTCAAAACTCTTTTAAAATGCTTATTTTCCGTACGATAAGCCAAAGATTTCACAGCCTGCACTACCGGAATCCCGGCATCCACCATCACAGCAAGCATATGAAAAAAATAAGCCTTATTTTGCAGAGTGATTTTGGAATGATCAATCAAAAAATCATTAATTCTCACAAACAAACTTCTATTAGCGTTATTATAAACGCCATAAATAACTTCTTCGCCTGTTTCATCCTTCAACTTTTTAATTTTTTGCAAAATCTCAGACCCGACATCGGTTTCCGACACAAACTCATCATTTGAAGTCAAAGAAGACCCGTCATCGGCTTGCGAAACAGGCTTCTTATGCTGGTCTTTAACCGGAGCCGCAACTTTTAATCCGTCAAATTCCATATTTTAATTTTGAAAAAATGTATCGATGGTAAGTGAAAAACTCGCGCGCTCAATATCGGTAATTGCAACTTTGCTCACCTGAACGCTGATGGAATCAACTTTAAAAATACGCGCATTTTCCTCAAGTCCTTCAAGGAAATCAGTCAAATCAAGATAATTTCCTTCAAAACTTGCGCTTACTCTCAAACTTCCAACTGCTTCCTGATTTGTACCGCCTTTTGAAAAGCTTATTGAATGAAGCTCTATATTATTTTCCTTAGCTATCTGAATTAAATCCGTAATAACTTCATCCTGATTCATGCCCGCAGGCACGGCTTTTAAACTTTCAATCCTCTGGACTTCGGTTGTTAACTCCAGCTCTTTTTCAGCTTGAATAAGAGAATCCAAGCGAGTCTTGAGATCCGTAAGCAAAGTGCTTTTTGTAGTCAGATCAGTCTTTAAAATATCCACGTTATCAGCCAACGGTTTTGTAAAAAACACATAACCGCCAACTGCGATAAGGATCATAAGTACTCCAATAAGCGGAGCTTTATGGGAAGGATTTTGAAGTTGAATTTCTTTTTCAATCATATTTTTGAAATTTAATAAATTATTAACGACTGACAGGGACCGATTCATCCAAAGATTCGCTCAAAACGTCCGACAAAGCAGCCTCGAGCTCATCATCCGCTTTCTTTTCCGCATATTTTGCGCTAAGCAAAAAAGTCAAAATCTCTTTACCTTTATCGTTTGTTCCGGAAGAAATCGAAGGCACAAAAGCGTCCGCAAAAAGATCGCTTTCATCAAAACTCTTAATCAAATCCGCAACATCAAAATAAGGTTTTTCTCTATCGGGCAAAGTCTTAACATTCATTGAAATCGCACTATCTTGCGCCCCGGAATAAGATTGAACCTGAACCAAAGGCACTCCATTCTCTTTCGGAATTGTAGCTCTGATCTTTTTGATAACATCTGACCATTTGATTGAAGTTAATTTCAGACTATTTGTCATCTGTTTCGCAGCAATAGCCTTGGTAATCTGTTCGCTTTCTTTCTGAAGGACTTGATTTTGATATTCCGTAACGGATTTTTCCACCTTCTTTAATTCAGTGGTACTGGTTGATTTCTGCCAAAATACATAACCTGTATAGGCTCCAATCAGGACCAGAACCGTAATTCCTAAAAAAAGTAAGAATGATGCCTTTTTCATAATTTTGTTTTTATTTTTTATTTCCATATATTTTAACACAAAAACGACCGAATAACAATACTTTAGAGTTGAATACGATAGGCTAAAAGGATTACTATCCACCTCCTATTTATATAACAATTTAAAAATATGGGTATAGATACAACGCAACTCAAAACAAACTTGGACGGACTAAAAGAAGCGCTGCCCCGGGATGCCCAGGGAACATTGGGGCAAAAGCTTGAAATTGCTCTTACTGGTCTTGGCAAACTTGAAACCGGTGCCGACTTATCGCTCCGCGAAGGAATGGACGCAGCCTACAAGGCAAGAAATCTTATAAGGTTAATGATTTCCGGGATATCAATTTATGATGAAAGATTGGTTCAAATTGCAGACGACAGCCTTATGGGGACCGAATCATTGGGAATAAAACCTGAACTTATTGAAGGCCTCGCAAAAAGTCTTTACGAAGCAAAAAAAACAAAATCCGGCGAAACCATAGCCATAACCGGAGCAAAAAGAAATATTGAAATCTTGGAAGCAATCGCGCGACTTTGTATCGCCGATGGTGTTAATTTTGTCATTGATGTAAGCAACGGCGATATAGATGCGGTCATGATAAATAACGCTGATGATGGTGGCCTGCAACGCCTTGGAGAGGAAAGAGTTAAACTTTACGAACCTGTAAAAACCAAGCTGGAAGCAAGAAGCGCCTCATCCGCACAATTAGATACTGCACAAAATGTTAAATATGCCAAAGCCCTGGGTCCATACTATAAAAGGCTCGGCAATGACGACCTTACATTCTCTCTCACCATAATTCCAACAGAGAATGACGCCAAAATGGATGGCATGGAATACGATGATTACATGCGGCTGTTTTTTGAGGCATGCGATCAGCCATGGGAAGAAATTTGCAAAGCTCAGGCAATTTTAATTGAAAAATTAGATGCGGGAAAAGAGCTGCACATTACAAATGATGACGCAACGGATTTAACATTAAATATAGAAGGATTTACATTTATAAACTCGGGAGCTGATGCCAACATCCCAGGCTCGGAAATATTCAGCGCTCCAACAAAAGAAGGAGTTAATGGAACACTTGTATCTAAAGGCTGTTTCAAATATGGAAATTTTCCGATGGTTGAAGATATAGTATTGATATTTGAAAATGGGAAAATAGTCGCGGCACATGCCAAAGAAGGAATGGAAACATTGGAACAAATCCTAAATACCGATGAAGGAGTGCGATATTTGGGAGAAATCGCTTTTGGAACAAATCCGCATCTGCGACGTCATTCTATAAATCCTCTTTTAGTGGAAAAAATTGCCGGCAGTTTCCATATTGCCGCGGGTCACGCATACAAAAGAAAAGAAGATAAAGGAAAACCGGTAAACGTCTATAATGGAAATGAGAGCGGCGTACATTGGGACATAACCACTTTACTGAGAGGAAAAGGAGGAAAAGTTTCACTGGACGGACAATTGATACAAGATAATGGTCTCTGGGTTGGAAAAGACGAAGAGGAGAATCAAAAGTTAGCGGTATTAAACTATGGATGGGGCGCTCTTCCGGCAGATCAACAACCGGATTGGTGGAAAGAACGATATCCGAATGGGTATGCCGACACGAGCGTAACGCAGTGAAGCGAAGTGTCCCTTCCCACATTCAGTTATTTTCGTGTTATATTTAAAACATGAGTTTTGTTGTAATCAATGAAGAATTCGACTGCAAAAATTGCGGCGAGCATAATCCTAAACTTGCGGGAAGCTGCCGCAATCATTGTAAAAAATGCCTTCATTCTCTTCATGTGGACGAAGAAAACCCAGGAGATCGCAAGAGTGATTGTCATGGACTTATGGAGCCTGTAAAAATAGATCAAAATGGCAAAAAAGGCTGGATGATCTATCATAAATGCCAAAAATGCAACAAAATTATTCCAAATAAAGCTGCGCAGGACGATAATTTTGACGAAATAATAAAATTAAGTAATGAACAAACAAGAATCCCAAAAATTAGAGAATGAAATTCTGGACATACTAAAAAAATATCTAAAGTCCAAAAACACTGTTGTCGCAGGGATTTCGGGAGGACCGGACTCTGTATTTTTACTGCATTTTTTGAAACAAATCCCATACAAACTTATAGTCGCTCATGTAAATCACATGCTCAGGAAAGAAAGCGATCACGATGAAAATTTTACACAAAAAATAACAGCAAAAATCCCAACAGCCATCTTTCATTCACACAAAGCAAACATCCAACTCTTAAGCCAAAAATCAATGCGCGGCCATGAAGAAACAGGCAGAAAAATACGCTACGATTTTTTCAAAAAACTGGCTAAAAAATATCACGCGAAATTTATAATCACAGCTCACCACGCGGATGACAATCTGGAAACCGTAATTTTTAATTTCACGCGCGGAGCCGGGCTACAGGGACTTATTGGAATGGAGGAAATAGAAAAAAACAAACCTGCATCTCTTTTGCGTCCGCTGCTTTCAATTTCCAAAAAACAAATTTTAGACTATTTAAAATTTCACAAAATCAAATATTGCACGGACAAAACTAACGCTGACACTTTTTATAAACGCAATTTTATCCGCCACAAAATCATTCCGTTATTCAAAAAATTAAATCCGAATTTCACAGAAACGGTGGCAAAAAACATAAAAAACATTAAAGAAATCAATAATCATATAAACCAAGAAGCTCTCGATTGGATTGCCAAAAATTCAATCTGCGGAGACAAAAAAAATCAAACAAAATTTAACGCAAAAAATTTCCGCACACTGTCTCCGGCGCTACAAAAAATCATACTTCTCAACCTATATAAAAACCACATCGGGAATCTCACTAATTTGGAAAGCAAACATCTGACCGAAGCTCTGATTTTAATCAACAACAACATCGGCAACAAAAAAAAAGCATTTGGGAAACTTACGATCCATCTTAAAAATTCCAAACACGGACTATTGAGCTAAAATACGAACTTCACTATAATACCAAAGCAATTTCAAAATAATTTTAAAATATATTTTCATGCCCACCCTACCAAACGTCCCACGACGAAAAAGCGGCCTGCTTACTTTAATCATTATAGCGCTTATCATAGCGGCTTTTTTCATGATAAATAACGCGGGGAAATCACCGTCAAAAGAAATAAGTTTAAGCGTTTTTATCGAAAAAGTCGAAGCGGGAAACATCCATCAAATTACAGTGGCAGATAATAAAATCAATATAGAATTGGTGGATGGATCAAAATTATTCACATATAAAGAAACCGGCTCAAGCATATACGAAATCCTTGAAAAATCCGGAGTGGACAAAGAAACAATGTCCAAACTTCCCATAACAATAGAAGACACCGAAGGCGGCAAATTCTGGACAGACTTACTTATAGGACTCATCCCTTTCTTATTAATAATCGGCTTTTTTGTTTTCATGATGCGCTCCGCGCAATCAAGCAACAATCAAGCAATGTCATTCGGCAAAAGCCGGGCAAAACTTTATGACAAAGGTAAACAAAAGACCACATTTGAAGATGTGGCAGGTTGTGATGAAGCAAAAGATGAACTAATAGAAGTCGTAGATTTTCTGAAAAATCCTGAAAAATACAGAGCAATAGGCGCAAAAATACCAAAAGGCGTAATGTTGGTCGGAGCCCCTGGAACAGGTAAAACTTTACTGGCACGCGCTGTTGCCGGAGAAGCTGAAGTCCCATTTTTCAATATCTCGGGTTCGGAATTCGTAGAAATGTTCGTAGGTGTGGGCGCATCCCGCGTACGCGATCTTTTTACAAAAGCTAAAAGGAATGCGCCTTGCATTGTGTTTATTGATGAAATAGATGCAGTCGGACGTCATCGCGGAGCCGGTATGGGAGGCGGTCATGATGAACGCGAACAAACCCTGAATCAAATTTTAACAGAGATGGACGGATTTGAAACCGGCACAAATGTGATTGTAATTGCAGCCACAAACCGTCCTGACATTTTGGACCCGGCATTGCTGCGCCCGGGACGCTTTGATCGCCGTGTAGTCGTGGACATGCCTGATTTAAAAGCCCGTGAAGCCATTCTCAAAGTCCATGGCCGCAACAAACCTCTGGCTAAAAACGTAGACCTCAAAAAAATCGCAAAAGGAACTCCGGGTTTTACTGGAGCTGATATTGAAAATTTAATGAATGAAGCTGCCATTCTCACCGCAAAAACCAACAAAAAAACAATAGGCAATCACGAAATTGAAAAATCAATTGAGAAAGTTGTAATGGGGCCTGAAAAAAAATCACGAATCTTAAACAAAGAAGAAAAAAAAATCACCGCCTATCATGAAGTAGGACATGCGGTCGTCGGGCACGTACTCCCGGGCTGCGATCCCGTACATAAAATATCAATCATTTCCCGAGGCATGGCGCTTGGCGTAACGTGGTTCCTGCCGGAAGAGGACACGCATTTAAACGCAAAAAGTAAATTTGAAGATGAACTTTGTTCGTTACTTGGCGGATACACATGTGAAGAAATATTTTTCGGAGAAATGACAACCGGAGCCAGCAACGATCTGGAAAAGGCAACAAAAATCGCACGCAACATGGTTACAAAATATGGGATGAGCGACCTCGGCCCGATAATTTTCGGCGACAGCAACGATGAAATTTTCTTAGGGAGAGATTTTGGGCATATCAAAAATTATTCCGAAGAAAGCGCTGCGAAAATTGATGAATTGGTTAAAAAAATTATCGATAAATCTCACAAACGCACAAAGGAAATTATTACCAAATATAAAAGCCTTATCGTTACCATTGCTGATGAATTAATAAAGAAAGAAACAATCAACGCAGATGAATTTAAAAAATATTTCGCAGTAGCTTAATCTTTCATCCTATGAAACAAACCAGTATCAAAATTCATCCATTACCAAACGACGCAAACACAGAGCCTCTCAAAAAAGAAATTGGCCAACTTTCAGTGGATATCTATCATAAAGATAAAGAAATCGTAATCCTCGCCCCTATCGCCGGCGTAACAAAAGACGACGTGAAACTGTCTGTCACGGATGACGTATTGGTAATAAGAGGGCAACGACCCTTGCGCGAAGAAGTCCCTGAAGATAACTATTATACTAAGGAATGTTTTTGGGGAAATTTTTCCAGAGCCATAGTCTTACCAAAAGAAGCTGACTCAAAAAACATTTCAGCCAGTTTTGACAATAACGTGCTGGAGGTCCGCATCCCGAAAAATGAGATTGAACATACTAAAATCATAAAAATCAAAGCTTGAAAATACGCAAAGTCATCATCCCGGCCGCAGGACTTGGCACACGCTTTCTTCCGGCAACAAAATCCCAGTCGAAAGAAATGCTGCCGATAGTTGATAAACCATGCATCCAATATCTTGTGGAAGAAGCCGTAGCGAGCGGTATCCGTGAAATAATAATTATCACAGGCAGCGACAAAGAATCCATAAAAAATCATTTCAGTTTTTCTTCCAAACTTTATTCACATCTGAAAAAGAACGGCAAAACCGATGCTTTAAAAGAACTCGAGCGCATCGAAAGCCTGGCTAAATTTACTTATGTGCTGCAACCGTTTCCTCTCGGTGACGGCCACGCAATCTTATGCGCCAAAGAATTGGTAAAGAACGAACCGTTTGCGGTTTTATTCGGGGATGACATCTACGACAGCAAAGTCCCTGCGCTCTCTCAATTGATAAAAGAATACGAAAAATATGAAACTCCAATAATCGGCCTGCATCAAATCGACAAAAAAGATTCAGACAAATATGGAATCGTTGAAGTTGGCGCAAAAAAAGGCGATACATACAGGATTAAGAATTTAATAGAAAAACCATCACCAGGCAAAGCACCATCAAATCTTGCAGTTGCAGGGAAATACATAATAACTCCGGATCTTTTGGAAACTCTGGCGGAATCAAAACCGGGAACAAAAGACAAAGAACTTCGCTTAATTGACGGCATGCGTGAATTTGTAAAACACTCCGAAGTCCACGGATATATAATAAAAGGAGAAAGATTCGACACGGGAGATAAGCTCGGATACCTCAAGGCTGTAACGCACTTTGCCCTCAAACACAAAGACTTAAGTAAGGAATACTTTGCGTATTTAAAAAAATTAACAAAATAGACTATTGATTCTAAATAAAAAATTTGCTATACTTTCGTAATACAAAAATTTCCAAAACAAAAATAAACATGTCCGAACAAAAAATTCATCCTCTCATCGAAGAGGCTGACAAAAAGAAAAATGAAGGTAAACATGTGGAAGCGATTCGCATCTGCGAAAAAATTCTTGCAGGCGATCTTGGCTGCGTAGAAGCATACGAAGAAATCGGAGACAATTATTTAAGTATGCGAAAATATGACAGAGCTGAAAAAGCCTTAAGACATGCAATCAAGCTGAATAGAAGAAGCGCAAATGCCAACTATTTATTGGGATTTGTTTATTCTTGCACCGGACATTGGAAAGAATCGGTTGAACTCCTGGAATCGGCTGACAGAATTTACCCGAATCATCCGGAAATCCTACGATGCCTCGGTTGGAGTATGTATCACTACGGACAACCAAAAAGAGGTATAATTTTACTCGAACGATCTCTTTTCTTAGCTCCAAACGATCCACTAATACTAAATGACCTGGGCGTTTGCTATTTAAACGAAAAAGATTTTGACCGCGCAGCTTTTTTATTCAAAAAAACCCTCCAAATCGAACCTGATAATCAAAAAGCTAAAGAATGCTTGAACGCAGTCAGATTTTTCCAAAGAGAATTCGACAAATTGAAAAAGCGAAAGTAGAATAGGACTATGAAGAAAACAATAATAGCCTCTTTAATTTTAATAGCAGTCGTAGCCCTTATCATCCTCGGATTTAAAAGTTGTAATCCGCGCAAAAAAATAATCACAACGGAAGACGAGGAATATTCGGCTTTTATAAACGCAAATACGGAATTCACATGCGAACTTATCAAAAATCCTAACTTAAGCGAGGATAATAGTGAAAGTCAAAAACGCCTGGATGAAATCTATGCGAAATACAAATTCCA
>CAYHSM010000048.1:4133-9606 GCA_964359325.1 uncultured Candidatus Peribacteria bacterium | reverse complement strand
AAATCAACAATCTTTACAGCTCTTCATGCAAAAAAATCAGGAACCCCGACAATGGGCGGCCTATTAATCTGGGGAACCATTTTAATTGTAGTTGCGATCTCTTTTATTCTCCAAAAAAACGGCATATTTAACCAATCGCTTTTCAATCGCAAGGAAACCTGGATCCCTTTATTTACATTGGTAACTTGCGGAGTACTTGGAGCAGTGGATGATTATTTGAACATCAAAGGAATTGGCAAAACAAAAGGCTTAAGCGCAAAATTAAAACTTTTCTGGCTGATTCTTTTTGGACTGGCCGGAGCTTGGTGGTTTTACAGCAAATTGGGATACGATTCCATCAAAATCCCAATCCCCGGAGCATCGGAAATCTACTTGGGAATTTGGTATATTCCAATATTTGTATTCATAATTATTGCGACAGCAAATGCCGTTAATTTTACTGATGGACTGGACGGACTTGCCAGTGGACTGCTTATACTCGCCTTTGGCAGCTTTGGAATTATTGCTTATACACAAGGATTATTAACATTATCAGCCCTTTGTGCAGTCATCGTTGGAGCAAACCTCGCGTTTCTTTGGTTTAATATCCCGCCGGCACGCTTTTATATGGGGGACACCGGATCTTTGTCATTAGGGGCAACGCTTGGAGTTATAGCTATGCTTACAAATCAGGCTTTAATTTTACCGATAATCGGATTTATGTTTGTGGTGGAAGCTTTATCGGTAGTAATTCAACTAACTTCCAAAAAACTCTTTAAAAGAAAAGTATTTAAAATAGCCCCGATTCATCATCATTTTGAACAAAGCGGTTGGCAAGAATGGACAATCGTTATGCGATTTTGGATTATCGGAGGAATTATGGCGGTATTCGGCACGATATTGGGCCTACTCAATATTTTGTAATAAAGGTGGAAGAGGTTTGTCTCCTTTAATTTCTACTCCGTAAGGACCATCAATAATAATTTCAGGTTCATCGGCTTTACCATCATCTGCAAGAACATTCTCATCAGAGACATCTTCTTCATCTTCTATTGCAACAGGGGCGGCACCCACCACTTCCACAATCGCAGGCGCAACATCTATAGTCTTTAATAGATCAAGATTGTCAGCCACCCTTTCAGCCATCTCCTCTTTAACTTCAGGCTTAACTTCTTCAAGATTATCAATCATTTCAGCCACGCCTGTCATATCCTGCTTATATTCGTCCACAACCTGCAGAGCCAATTGTGCATCCCCTCTTTCTTTAACGTCTTCCGCGATTGCCAACTTATCGGCAGCCTGATCAACTTTAAGTTGAACAAGTTCGGTTTCGGTATCAGCGCTCAAAAGCTCAACCTCATCTAGCATTTTCTTAGCGGCATAAGCTGGAGAATCCGGCAATACAACGCTCAAATCTTTTTTCTGATTCAAAATTTTAGATTCAACATAAGTTTTTAACTCTTCACTATAAGCTTTATCAGTATAAGCAACTTCATCTACAACCTTGTAAAAATCTTTAACATGATCTGCAAAGCCGGAAATTAACAACTCAGCTTCAATTTTTTCTTGAGGAGTTATATTCGGATCATGCAATTTAACTTGAGCCGCAACAAAATTTCTTTCAGCCAAATCCAACTCCATTTTCTTCTTCTTAACATCATCAATAGTCAAAAATAGAAACGCATCTTCTTTCAAAGAAGTCTCAAAAGAAACATCAGTGGAATTATCAAGTCCGACCGATTTTCTTTTAGCCTCAAGAAGCTGTTGTTCAACCTTGGTTAAATATTCTTTATCATCTTGCAAATTTTCTTTAACCCAATCGGTATTTTTATCGGTACCGGCTGACGTTTTCATCTTTGTTGACCCATTATCAACAACCAATTTTTCTCCGCTTATAACCCTCTCAACTTTACCATCGGAACTCACATCAACAGCATGATTAAAAACTCCGATTTCCAATTTGCCGCTATCAACCTCAACATTAAAAGCCGCTTTCTTGGCGGAAGCATAAACATTCATAGCCTTAACTGCAAAAGAAGCCTTAGTCTCGACCAAATTAACAACCCTGGACCAAACACGGCCATCAACCAAAGTCACCTCCACATAACTGTCAAAAGAATTTTCTTCGGATCTTTTCAATTTATTAACTACGATTTCAGTATCATTTGCCAAACGTGTAACACTATTATCAAAATAACGAATAACCGCGCTGCCATCAGCTCCGGTAATCAATTGATCATTCTCCAAAATCTGCATCCCGTTTGCAGGACTCATAAATCGTCCTCCGCGCTCAATCAAAATATTTCCGCTAAACGCATCCAATGTCGTAAACGTCGCAGCATTAACAACAGAAATATTAAAATTCATAAAAGAAAACAAACCGAAAACAAAAAACACAATAAGAGCCGCGCTTACAGCCCTTCTCCCAAAAGCAAAAAAGTTTGACCAAAAAAATCTCTTCTGTGAGGAATGTTCAGCAGTTTCCATCAATCTCTCCTTAATCATGACGCGACTCGCAGGAGCAATCCATATCTTTTCCGCCAACAATCGAATAGCACCAATTAAAGAATACAAATAAAATTCCTCTCTTACATGTGGCTGTATATCTAATTTACTCATTAAATTCCTCCTGATGGCCAGCTTTTTATCATTATCCAGATATGGCTTGTTGCAAGCCTTCAGCCTTCCCATCAAATTTTCCATTTCATTTCCTGATTTTACATTATCCATACTGTGTGTTGAAACGATAAAAAAACGCTTGTGTTACACTAATAATCAATAATTCACACCCATTTCTTCAAGCACCTTTTTCAAAGCTTTCAAAGCTCTGAACTGCAAAATTCTCAAACTCCCCTCGCTTTTACCCAAAATTTCGGAAATTTCCTTATTGGAAAGTTCATTAATAAATTTATAAATAATAACTTCGCGATATTGGTGTTTCATATTATTTAAAGCCTTTTTCAAAACTTCATTATCAAGAATGGTTTGAGCTGATTTGATAGGATTATGCTGTCTGCTTTGATCAGGGATTTGAGGATGAAGTTCTTCAAAAATCCTATCCTTGGCTGAGCGATAATGATCAACAATCAAATTATGAGCGATACGAAAAATCCAAGCGGAAAAAGATCGTTTCTGCTGCTTATATTGACGAATATTTTCCCACACCTTCAAAAAAACAGTCTCAACAATATCTTCAGCATCGCCGGCATTAACCCTGTAATAAACATATCGATAAATAGGATCGACAAAAATATCATACAGCTTGGCAAAAGCATCTTGGTTTCCGCGCTTGGACAAAACAACCAGCTTTTCAATCATCGCTTCCTGATTTTTCAACTCATCGGCAGACATATGACTACCTTATAAAAATTTTCGCGCTATTGCAACCTCACTTTTACTGCCAATTAAAATAGGAGTTCTTTGTTCCAGATTTTCTAAAACTTTATCCAGAATGCGAATCTTCCCGTCAGTGCTTACTCCGCCAGCTTGTTCCATAATAAGACTCATGGGCGCGCATTCAAAAAGCAAACGAAGCTTTCCATTTGGCGCTTCGCTATATCCCGGATAAGTAAAAATACCTTTGCCTTTCACGAGAATATGATTGATATCAGGCACCATCCCTCCGGAATATCTCAAAGTATATTGTTCTTTGCACCAATAATTCAATAAATCCAAATAATCTTTTCTATCACTGCACGCGCGCAAATTGCCCGGAGCAAACACTTTCCCCTCACCAACTTTGATATTTTCTTTTGTTAAAATAAATTCATCGCCATCCAACATAAATTCCTGAACCCCTTTTTTAACAGTCATGAGAATGGTAGTCCTCGGCCCATAAACAGCAATCAAAGAAGCCAATTGATCATCGCCCTTTACTCCAATAAAAGACTTGGCTTTATAAATTCCAAAAATACTTCCCACGGAAAAATTCACATCCACCAAAGACGACCCATCCAAAGGATCAAAACAAACCGCATACTCCCCTTTTCCGAATTTTTCTTCCGTGGGCAATTCCTCGGAAGCAATTAAGCCAACAAGAAAATTTTTCTTTAGTTCGTCAATCACTATCTTATTGGACACAACATCCAGGGCCAACTGCTCTTCCCCATAAACATTTTTTGTCCCTGCCTTCCCAGCACTTGCGGTCCTAATAATTTTAGAAATTTCTTTTACAGCCCTACTTAAAGTAAGAATAATTTTATTCAAATTATTATCAATCTTCAAACTATTTAAATAAACTTCTAGATTTTGCATAGTTTATAAATCAGTTTTATTTTTCTTCTTAATTATAAATATAATTAAACCAATCAAAATAATTACTCCGCCAGCTATAGCTAGCCACAAATATAAATGTTGATTTTTAGCTATAGATTCAGGCGTCCCGACTTTAATTCTAGAATCAACCTTACTATTTTCCAAATTGGTAAAAGCCAATTTAATATCCAGCCCATCTTTAGTAAACTGCAAGCCGACTCCAAAATCCTTCAGATCTTTCCATCTCTCAAGATTAGCCTCAATATCAAATTTCTCAATCAATTCTTCAAGTTTTACTTTTTTATTCTCACTATAATTCTCTTTCGCATAATAATTAAAATAACCAGAATCTATCGTTCTGGCATCATATTCGGTACCTCCAACTTCAATATAAGGAATACCATCTTTGCTATACAACCGTGCATCAAACCAGGACTCAGGTACATAACGATAATAATTTTCAACATTTTCAACTGTTCCTTCATATTCAGGCAAAGTTTTAGCCAAAATCAATGCTTCCGTATAATAAACAAAATTTTGTTGGAATTCTGATTTCCCTGAACTATTCATCCACTGATTAGACAACAAACCTTTCAACCATTTCTGCATTTTCTCAAAATCCATAATCGCCATAGCGTTCTGCTCCATCCCTATATAATCAAAAAGCCTAAACATATAATCCTGACGGGAAACTGTAGACTCATTACCATCAATAATTTTATTTATAACATGCTGTGAAAAAGTAAAATAGAAAACATCATCAATGAATACATAAAAAATATTAGTAAAGCCGGTTGGGATCATATAAAATTCCACGCCTTTATATTCATTCTTTATCGGCTCATCTCCACTAATTCCTATAAATTCAGTTAAGTCAGAACTGTAACCACCGCCAAGTTCTTTTGCGAAAATTTTGAACACATGATTTATAAAATCTTTGGCCTGATTAGTGTCATTAAGTTTTAAACCAAGATAAAAATCAAATTTACTTAAATCATTTAATTCAAACTCCAGGGATTCACCGGCAACTAAAGCTATTTCATTACCAATAAAATCTAAAACATTATTACTGCTTTCCCAGTCAATAGCTTCAGATAGTTCTTTTTCAACAAGAGCAACAGCATTTTCTTTATTTTTCTCGAATTTCTTACAGGTATCTTCAACAGATTCTCTACGAATAGGTATAGTCGCTTCAGTTGACGAAGAACCGGATCCATAGTTATAACTTTTATAATAATTA
>CAYHSM010000048.1:0-4123 GCA_964359325.1 uncultured Candidatus Peribacteria bacterium | reverse complement strand
GGTTGACGAAAAATCGGACCCATAATTATAATAATTATCCTTGCATTTTTTATAATCCTTATCAAATTCTCTAGGAGCTTCCTGATAAATAAAATAGAGAACATCGTCAATATTAAATTTAGAAACTATTTCAAAAGAAGAAACTGTTAGAGGATTACTAATAAATTTAAAGGATATAGGATCACCGGCAGCAAAACTTTTCCACCAATTATATTCAGATTCATCAATCAAAGGCAAAATAATAGTATGAAAACGAATCTGATCACCCACGGTTATAGCTGTACCAATTGGATCAATATATTCAACCCAGTAACCCTCATAGCCATCTCTGAAATTATCATAAAAGTCTTTTTCAATAGAATTAATTTTTTCAATAGCTACCCGGGAAATCGGCGTCACATCATAAATAGTATTCCAATCTTTATGAATTACTAAACCATCTTCGGAAATTGTATAATCCTCAATATCAGCAATACTATCTTTGGCAATATATCCTTCTTGAACTATCTGATTTAAAGAACCCGGCCACTCCCCGGTAATATCCCTATAAGCAAAAACAATATACTGCAAAGTCTCCAAAGCATTAGTTATGATATTACGTCTACGACCATTAATTCTATAAGCAGGGCTAGTCAGTTTTTTAACTAAATCTTCAGAGAAAAAAGCAAAACCATCATAATCATTTTCCAAAACCGATAAAGTATATTTTAAATCCAAGCTCTCGGAAATTGACAAATCTTTATTCTTTCCAAGCTCAGCAATAGCTTCATAAGTATTTTCATCAGTAGCAATAACATAATAATCTCCTACGGAACCATGCCTACCCTTAGGTGATTCAACAAAATCTCCTATAAATTCATCTAAAAGAGAATTTTTAATCTTTAAAATTAAAGCATAATCGGTATTGGGATAAGCATCAAAATCATAAGAAACCATCACCGCTTCATCAATAAATTCTCTTAAAATCTCAATATCTTTAATACCTAAACGCTTAAACATCTTATCTTTAAAATCCACCGTATTCTGTAAACTGTAAATTTTTTCCAGTGGCTGGCTGATTTTAATAATTGTATTCTCCAACTCTGTAAATTTTTCCAAATCTCTAAAATAGACCATAAAATAATCTTTGGGAACCAAGGTAAAAATACTTGGTATTTGAGGGGTTTGACCTTTGATCATTTCTTCCCAAGGATGAGATTTTACAGCTAAAGATTCAATTTCAGCGATATTTATAGACTCACTAATATCGTTATTTATCTGAACGCCTCCATTCCACCTCATAGAGCCTAATTGCATAGTTTCATCAATCGCTTTAGTACCAGTAAGAACATTTAAACTGTCAGTAAAGCCCCAAGAGCCATTAGCTCCAGATTCTCGACCACCTGTAAACTCTAGAAAAAGGGGAGAAGAACCTTTAGGTTTTAAAGTATAATCATCATAATAATAAATTGGCGCGATCTCTTTATCTCCCGGCTGCTTAGTACCTTTTTTATAATGCAACATTTTATATTCAGAATATTGTAAAAAATTAGGAGTGATACTTAAAGAATCTTTAAGTTTTTTTATTTGGGGATCAGTCTCCTCTTCTTTTTCATCCAGCCCATAAGGCTCAATCAAGGCAGAATTAGCTACATTAAAAAACATAGTAAAAAACAAAGTACTAAACAGGAAAACTGAAATAAATTTTTTAAACATAAAAATAAAAATTAAGAATAATAACTCATTTTTTTTACGCGGAAAACCATCTTATTAAATCCAAAACCCTGCAAATATATCCCCATTCATTATCATACCAAGCCACAACCTGCACGTATCCACCCGGCAAAACCTTTGTACTCATCAAATCAACAATCGCGGACCGACTATCCCCTCTAAAATCCACAGACACGAGAGGCTCGTCACTGGTCCCAAGAATACCGCTCAACTCATGTTCTTCATATTTCTTAAACATCTTATTTAGGTCCTTAGCTGACACTTCTTTTTCAAGTTTCGCAACAACATAAATACAAGACACAGTCGGAACCGGCACTCTAAAAGCCATGCCATCAACTTTCCCCTCCAACTCAGGAATCACCAACCCTAGCGCTTTCATGGCACCGGTTGTTGTTGGAATAATAGACTCAGTCGTGGCGCGCGCCCTCCTAAAATCCTCAGGATTAGAATTATCCAACAAATTCTGAGTGTAAGTAAAAGCATGGACAGTATTAACAAAAGAACGCTCGACTTTAAATTCCTTATTTAAAACTTTCATTACGGGCGCAAGACAATTGGTTGTGCAAGAAGCATTGGAAACGACTTTATATTTATCCAAATCAACTTCCTCATCATTCACCCCCATTACAATATTTGGAATATTCGGATCTTTGCACGGCGCAGTAACCAACACTTTTTTAGCTCCGGCATCCAAATGTTTTTTTACATCCTGCATCTCGGTAAACTTTCCGGTACTTTCAACAACTATATCCACATGATGTTTTTTCCAATTGATGTCTTTTGGATCTTTGATTTGATAAACAGCAGTTTTCTTCCCGTTTACAACAAGGTCTTTGCCATCGACTTTAATATCGGCATTACATTTCCCATACAAAGAATCGTATTTTAATAAATACGCATGAGAATCAGCCGCAGATCCGCTATTGATAGCCACCAATTCAATATCATCAGTATCTAAAATTTTGCGATGAAGCCCGCGACCGATGCGACCGTAACCGTTAATTGCGATTTTTATTGGCATAAATAAGTTTGAAAAAAATTACGCTTTATCAAGCATACTCTGGAATTCTTTGGTCAGCTGCAAAGATTTCGCATACTCCCTCTTCCACATATTGCGTCCAAAAATAAAGCCGAAACATCCCGCACCAATGCAGGCTTTTGCATTTTCATAAAGAGCATCATCGGTTTTTTCCTCGCCTCCGCTAAATAACACAGGCACGCCCTGTGAGGCTTGCACAACTCTTTTTGCCCGTTCTTTATTTTGCTCTTTTGGAGACATGGCCTGAAGTTCTTTTTCCAATTTGCGATAATATTCAGGAACATCTTTATTCTCAAAAAAGTAAGGCTTAGTAGCTACTGGCAAATTTGCCTTGATAACACTCGCGCCCATCTCCGTAGCCATTCTCACAGCGGATTCAACCAAGTAACTGCAATCTTTTCCGCCTTTGGCATCCACAGCCTCACCTCTTGGATAAGCCCACACAATTAAGGGCATACCGTAACGATCACACTCTTCCCTTACAGCAGCCAATTGTGACAAATCCTCATCCTGCCTTGGAGAACCATAGTACATTGTATAACCCACTCCAACAGCGCCAAGCCTCACAGCGTCTTCCACATAAGAAGTATGCACACTCAGAGGGCTCTTTTGAGAAGGAATGGAAGTTTTCCCATTAATTTTGAGAATAAGAGGAACTGCGCCCGCAAGCTTACTCCAATATCTTTTTGCCAAACCGTAATGAACTGCAATCGCATTATATCCGCCGGCAACAGCCAAATTACAGATATAATCCGGATTCGCAGCTTCCGGATTTGGATCCATATGCCTATTATCATGTTCAATAAACTGATCATAAGGCAAAATCAAAGTGCGTCCGCTTTCACGCACAATCTGTCTCAATCTGGCCAATTCTCCAGTAGAATAATAATGTTTGGAAAAAAATTGCATCGGATCTTTATTTTTCATGGCTAAGATGTTAAAAAGTTGTTTTTATGAAATAATGCCCTTTAACTACACATTAAAAGAAAATTAAAAAAAATTCAATCCATTCCCTACCTGCTCGCAATTTCGGTTTCCCCGCCAACATACACAACAAGTCCCGGCTTTCTCATGGACTGCACTTTTGAAGATTGTTGAATATAATTAAGAGACCTGACCTGAGAAATTCTCATTTCTTTTTCTTCGTTTTGTTTCATCAATTCCTGATTCTGAACTTCAAGCTTTTCCAACATATAACCTTTAGTGACTTGTCTTGTTGAAAAAATCAAAGTAATTACGGTTACCAAAGCCACAAAAACTATTAACGAAGACACCAAGAAATACGGCCCGAATTCAAAATTTGGAAAAAACTTTTTAAATAAACTTTTTTTATAACCCTCGCCTCGGGCGAGAACAAGTTGTGACATTTTT
>CAYHSM010000047.1:0-9720 GCA_964359325.1 uncultured Candidatus Peribacteria bacterium | reverse complement strand
ATTCAAAAAATTGCGTGGATTGTTTTTTGATAAGGAAATCGGAACTTTGTTATGAGTGCATAGATTGCGAGGAGCTTTATAATTGTTTGTATCTACAGGATTGTTATCAATGCAATGATTGTTTTTTTGGATATGATTTAAAAGGTTGTCGTAATTGTGTCGGGTGCGTGGGCTTAAGAAAAAAACAATATTATATTTTTAACCAAGCATATTCGAGGGAAGATTACGAAAAATTCATTAAGACTTTTTCTTTTTGCGATAAGGAGAAAGTTGATTTTGTTCGTGGAAAAATTGAAGAATTAAAATTGGCTCATCCAAGGCTTTCGGCTGTTATTTTGAGTTGCGAGAATGTAAGCGGAAATTATATTTTTAACAGTAAAAATTGTTTTGACTGTTTTCAAATAAGCCAAAATGAAGACTGCGCCTATAATATTCAGACAACCACCAGCAAAGATTGTTATGATATGAATTATACCGAGGAAAATGAACTCTGTTATGAATATCTGGGGAATTACAGAAATTATAAAGCTCTTTTTTCTTCCATACCTTATGGTTGCAGTGAAATTTATTACTGTGATTATGTAACAAATTGCAAAAATTGTTTCGGATGTGTGGAGATGAGAAATAAAGAATATTGCATTTTGAATAAACAGTATACTGCTGAGGAATACAAAGAGCTGGTGCCGCGACTTATCAAATTAATGAGTGATCATAAGGAGTGGGGTGAGTTTTTTTCGGTAAAATATTCTCCTTTTGCTTACAATGAGAGCGTGGCAAATGACTATTTCCCATTGACCAAAGAAGAAGTTTTGAAGCGCGGATATCGATGGAGAGAAGATGATAAAACCGAGTTTAAGCCTGCCACTTATGTTCCGGATAATGATATCGGGAAAGTTCCTGATTCCATTTGCAATGAAATTTTGGCGTGCGAGGTCAGCGGAAGGAATTACCGTATAACCTCTGCCGAGTTAAAATTTTATCGCAGGATGAAATTGCCGGTGCCTAAGCTGCATTTTATCGAAAGGCACAAAGCCAGACTGGCCAAGAGGCTTCCTTATGAACTTTTTGATAGGAAGTGTGAAAAATGTGGGATTGAAATTAAAACCGCTTATTCTCCAAACAGATCGGAAAAAGTCTATTGCGAGAAGTGCTATTTGGAAACTGTTTATTAGGACAGAAAAAATCAATAGAATTTCTACCGCTGTTTAGCTACAATAAAGCTCCTAATAGGGCTTAATTTTTATTTGAATGGTCAAACTAACGCCAATGATGGCGCAATACAAACAGATCAAGGAAAAATACAAAGACTGTATTTTGATGTATAGACTTGGCGACTTTTATGAAATGTTTTTTGAGGATGCGATTGAGGCGTCCAAAATTCTGCAAATCACTTTAACTGCTCGCAACAAAGGTACTGACAACAATGCTCCGATGTGCGGAATTCCTTACCATGCCGTTGATAACTATCTGGCGAAATTGACTCGCGCAGGGAAAAAAGTTGCTATTTGCGATCAAGTGACTGAGCCGAATGGCAAAGGGATTGTCGATAGGGAAGTGATTCGCGTTGTTACTCCAGGGACAACTTTTGATGAAAATATTCTGGAACAGAAAGCCAATAATTATGTCAGCTGCGTTGTGAAAAATGGCGACTCTTTTGGATTTGCTTATTCCGATGTCACAACTGGAGAATTTAAAGTTACTGAAATTCATAGTTATAAAAATCTGGAATCGGAATTGATGAGGCTCTCTCCCACGGAATCTATTTTGGATGGCGGGTTATTGAGTGACAAAATTTTAAATTTGATTTTCTCAAGAGTGCAAGGCCTGCATGTGTTTCCTTATGATTATTTCAAAGAGCCTGAGAGCGAACTCAAAAATTATTTCCAAATAAAATCGCTTCAAGGATTTGGCTTGGACAATAAGAAATCTGCAATTTCAGCTTCCGGCATGTTGTTTGAATATTTGCGTGAAACACAAAAAACAGATTTGAAGCATATTCAGAAAATATCGTATTATGAAATTTCGGATTTTATGCCGATGGATCAGGCATTACTCAGAAATCTTGAACTTTTTTATACCGGAAAAGATGGAAGGCGTGACTTTAGCCTGATTGCAGTTTTGGATCAAACTGTAAGCGCAATGGGCGGAAGATTATTAAAAAATTGGCTTATTCATCCACTAATTAATAAGCCGGCGATTGAGCAACGCTTGAATGGCGTGGAGATTTTCGTCGGGAATTCGAGTCTACTTAGAGAGATCAGAGAAATTTTAGGTAAAATTTTTGACATTGAAAGACTTTTGAGTCGGCTAAGTTTGGGGACCGGCAATGCGCGCGATTTGATTGCTATGCGGGAATCTTTAAAAAAGATTCCTGCATTAAAAAGTTTAATTTGTGGCGTTTTTGGTGACTATGATAAGCAACTTGATGGCTTGGAAAATTTAGTTACGTTGATAGAGAAAGCGATTGTCGAAGAACCACCTTTGATTGTGCGCGAAGGAGGAATGATAAAAAAAGGCTATAATCAAGAATTGGATGAATTATTATCCATAAGCACGGAAGGCAAAACTTTCATCACGGATTTGCAGAAAAAAGAAATTGCGCGGACCGGCATCAATTCTTTAAAAATCAGATTTAATAGTGTCTTTGGTTATTATATTGAAATAAGTAAGGCTAATTTGGGCAGCGTGCCTGATGATTATATTCGTAAACAAACTCTGGTTAATGCCGAGCGTTTTATTACTCCGGAGCTGAAGGAATATGAAGAAAAAGTTTTGAATGCGGAATCCAGAATCAAAGAATTGGAATATGAATTATTTTATGGCGTGCGAATTGAAGTTGTCAAAGAGATCATAAAAATTCAAATGAATGCGCGCGCGATTGCGGAATTGGATGTGCTGGCAGCGCTTGCTTATACGGCTGTGAAAAATAATTATTGCAAGCCTGAGATTTTAGATAAAGGCGGGATGGAAATTAGAAATGGCAGACATCCGGTGATTGAACAGCTCACTTTTTCAAAAGATTTTGTTCCGAATGATTGCGTATTTGATAATGACAAGCGATTTTTGCTTATTACCGGGCCGAATATGGGTGGCAAATCCACTTATCTGCGACAAGTTGCTTTGATTGTTTTGATGGCTCAAATAGGGAGTTATGTGCCGGCGGAAAATTGCAGACTCGGTCTTGTTGATAGAATTTTTACGCGTGTTGGAGCGAGTGATAATTTAACCGCCGGAGAAAGCACTTTTATGGTTGAAATGAATGAGGCTGCTTTTATTCTCAATCAGGCGACTGACAAAAGTTTGATTATTTTTGATGAAGTCGGACGCGGCACTTCCACTTATGACGGAGTTAGTATTGCGTGGGCAATAATGGAATTTGTGCATGATCGTATTAAGGCAAAAACTTTGTTCGCAACTCATTATCACGAATTGATTGAATTGGCTGAAAAGCTTTCCAATGCGGTAAATTTAAGTGTGGCAGTAAAGGAAAATGAAACCGAGGGAGTTGTATTTTTGTATAAAATTGTTGATGGCGGCGTGGATAAAAGTTACGGGATTGAAGTCGCAAAGTTGGCGGGATTGCCGGTGGAGGTTGTAAGTAGGGCGAGAGGAGTTCTTAAGGAATTGGAAAACAGACACATAAAAAAAGACCGCGTAAGTCCTGACCAAATTGATTTATTTGGAGATGGTCAAAGTCGCGAACACGGAAAAATCGCCCAGCATGACAACAAATTAATTGGCGAACTTAAAAAAATGGATGTGGATAACATGACTCCTTTGCAAGCAATACAGAAACTTAACGATATGAAAAAATTACTTTGATTTTATGTCCATAATCAAAATTCTACCGGAAAGTTTGATTAACCAGATTGCCGCAGGCGAGGTCGTTGAAAGGCCTGCAAGTGTTGTTAAAGAATTGGTTGAGAACAGCATCGATGCCGGCGCTGATGAAATCGTTGTGGAAATTAAAGATGCAGGCAAAACTTTCATTAAGATTACGGATAACGGCTGCGGGATGTCGCCTGAAGACTTGGAATTGGCTTTGCAAAGACATGCCACGAGCAAAATCTCAGATGAGGCTGACTTATGGAAAATTAAAACAATGGGTTTCAGGGGCGAAGCTTTGGCGAGCATTGCATCGGTGTCCAAATTAGTTATCAGAAGTAAAAGAATGGAAGATTTGGCAGGCACAGAGCTGCAAACCGAAGGAGGAGAAATCAGGATTAAGCAGGATGTCGGGATGAAAACCGGCACTCAAGTTGAGGTTTATGATTTGTTTTTTAATACTCCAGCACGACAAAAATATTTAAAACAGGACTCCACCGAGCTAAATCATATCACTGCAATGTTAAATACGATTGCGCTTGGGAATCCCGGTTTGGCTTTTAAGTTCGTGCACAATGGTCGCGTAGTTTTTGATCTGCCTCAAGCCACTGATTTGGTTAGCAGGGTGGCTGATGTTTTTGGAAAAGCTACGGCAGACGCGATGTTATCTGTCTTTTACGGCGGTACTGACTTTAAAATTGATGGATTTGTCGGCAAACCTTTACTTTCCCGCAGTACCGGTCAATATCAATACTTTTTTGTTAATCGCAGGCCGATACAACATTTCCTTTTGGCCAATACAATTAAAACCGCTTTTCATTCGCTTCTTATGGAAAATAAAAAGCCGGTTTTTATTCTCAATATTACAATTGATCCTTCGTTGATTGATGTGAATGTGCATCCGCGCAAGACCGAAATCCGTTTTGAAGATCAGCAAACAATGGTTAAAGTTGTTTATAATTGCGTGAAAACGGCATTGGAAAAAAATACTCTTATTCCAAAAGGATATACTGAGGCGAGAAGATATATGGGAGACAGTTTTCCGAAAAGTCAGAATTTTTCGCAGGCCGCTATGAATTTCACTAGAGAATTTCCAAAAGAACGTGAGAATTACGGACTAAAACAACCTGATAATAAACCATCGATGCAGTCCGTCACTCAAATTTCAAATTCTTATATTGTTGCCGAGAATGAAAATGGTCTTATTTTGATTGATCAGCACGCGGCCCATGAAAGAGTTAGATATGAACAATTGATGGATCAATTTGAAAATCAACAAAAATCCGTGCAGCCGTTACTCATGCCTTTACAGATGGAATTAACGAAAGAAGAGGTTGATATGATTGAACAAAATAAAAAAATCTTTGATGATTTGGGATTTGAAATAGAGCCTTTTGGCGGGAATACTTTTGTAGTGCATGCTGTCCCGGCTTTTTTATCAAAAGAAGATTTGGAACAGGTCGTGCGTGGAGTTCTCGATGATATTTTTAATCAAAAAAATTCCTCAAAAATTCATGGCGATGTTGAGAAAATTTTAACTTATATGGCTTGCCGCAGCGCTATTAAGTTCGGACAAAAATTGAATTTGCCTGAGATGCAGGAGCTTATTATGCAAATGGACAAATTAAAAAGACCTTACACGTGTCCTCACGGCAGACCGACTATGATCTCTCTGACTTTGAGTGAATTGGAGAGAATGTTTGGGAGAAAATAATTATTTGCTCCATATTCCGGCGAAATAACGATCGTAGACCAAATTTGTTGCGTAAATAATTTTGCCGCTGCCATCAGCTCTCGATTCTTTTGGATAAACGGATAAATTATTCACTTCCGGATCCGTACTTATTGTTTTTGTAAAAATACTACCGCGACTGCCAGGCTGTTTTTCTATAGTAATCTTGTACGCTTCCGGGGCATCGTCCAAATTCAAAATAAATGGCAATCTGTAGCTAACTTTTACAGAAGCTGTCTCTCCCGCTTTTACCTCCATAATTGTGAAAAAATACGTTTTTTTAAGATCTTTATCATATTTTGTTTCCAAATTCGGATCTGATGAATTCAGCAAAATACTGCCATCAGGCACATAAATTCTCATATAAACTTTATTTCTTCCTCTGCCTAAAATATCGATTATTTGATCAGGCATTTCCTTTAGTCCATAAGACGTAAGAATCTTTTTCCATTTATAATAAATTCCATCATCCCATAGATGCGACCGCTTGATCGTGACTTCGTCATTCAGATTACCGTTTTTGTCGATATAAGTATCATGTGAAATATTTTCTTCGATGAATTGATCTGATTTTGTGCCTCCCACCGAAGTGTTTATCACGCTTAAATAATCCTCATTGGGAGCATTTTGATACACGCGGCCACTTACCCCAATAGAGTCAAACAACGCCTCTATCTCCTCGTCCCCCGAATACATCATAATGTGTTTTTGTTGAATCGCTTTATACAAATTTGACCCGACTTTACTGACGTTTTCCTCTTTTAAAATCGCTTCCTTAAAAGCCGGAATAAAGACTTTCAAAATATGCTTTGGATCTTCGGCTCCCCATATTTTTCCTTCAATAACATAACTCAAAAGAAGATTATAATTTTCCGAATTCAGTTTTCCAAAATTGCCAACTTGAACCGGACCTGTTATTTCCAGCATGCTTTTTAACAGTCCCTGATTTATAGCAATAACCGTATCAACTCCCGGGCCGCCTTCCTTTTGTAGAAACCATTTAGCCTTAGCTGCCGATGTCGGAAAATCCGCTGAATAATTGCTGTCACGGAATCTCCAATTGGAAACAAATTTTTTCAATTCGTCCGGCGGCTCAATAACTCCTCTGTAAGCATCGTCTATATCGTAGACGTCGTTTACCTCTATTTTCTCTATGTATCCCTCATTGATGTCCATGATTATATAACTACCAATAAATCCTCCGCTCGGCCTGATTTCATTATTATTCTGCAATAAAATCAGATATCGATGAGGATAGCGATCGCCCAATAATTTCAAGATTGCGGGAAAATGTTCCGACGTTGCTTCCAATGTTTTTGAAATATCAGCTATTTGTTTTTTTGCCATTGTGATTTTACCTGCGATTTCCGATGGCAAACTCGATTCGTCTATTTTGGCTAATTGTTCAGAGGCCAAAGAAATTTCCGTAATTGCCAAATTTGTTTTATCCAAGCCGGTTTTTATTGCATCTGTAATTGACGGCTGATTCTGAGACTTTTTAGCTCCATCTGATTTATTTTTTGAAACGAAATATAAAGGAATTTTGTTGAATTCTTCCAAGGTTTCCAAAAAATAACTTCCGGCTTTGGCAAAATGCTGCCCACCAACAAGGAGCGCGTTAACAGCCTGTCCAACATTATTGTTTTTTGCGTAATATGATTGGTCCGTGCTTATAAACCAAAGTTCGCTTTTCGCTTCGGAAAAATTTCCGAGAGCTTTATCAAAAATTTCAGCTGCTTTATCAAACTGGATTTTTGTTGCGCTTTTCCCGGCATCAATCAAAAAAGAATATCCTTCATATGCTTCAGCGGAAATGTCTCTGGTTAGTTTTTTGCCCGTATAATAGACGTTTATCGCGTTGATGCTTAAAAGTATCAAAAGTCCGGATACTGCTATTTTCATCAAATTCCCAATGGTCTTTGGAGGAGTAAATTTTTCTCCTTTGATGTATATAAAATGCTCTTTTTCCGTACCCGTCAGGTCTTTTACTTCTATTATCGGAGTTTTCTTTTTATATAGCGTGTTTTTATCTTTTTCTGGTTTTTGCAAACGGGCGCCTGCGGCTCCTTTCAAATCAATATTTTTAATTTGAGCTTCTCGTTTTATGTCCTGTATTTTTTTCGTCATGACTATTTAATATGCAAATAATTTATAGTCATTACTCCATCATTGAAATAATTCCTGCCTGAACTCAAAGAGTCTATTATATTTAAAATTTTGGGGGCCGGTTTCTGTTTGAAAATGCTTGGCAAAACAGCATCTATATTGAAGTAAGCGACTTCGTCCGAGCTATTTAAAATCGGTTCAATATCATCAAAGAAGAGCTTACTTGCGCGCAAATTCGGTTTTTTATCTTTTGCGAGATCAATTGTATTTTTTACTGAATCCATACTGTCGGCAACCACCGCGATATTATCGATAATCGAGTAATAAATACCTCCTTTTTCTTTGCCTATTTTCAATTCGTAAATAGTGATGTTTTCGTAATTGGTTTCCGTTTTAACAATTTCTTCAGGTACGGCCACGATTTCCTTTGCGGCTGTGCCGTCTTTCAGTTTATACTCAACGACTTTCGGCTCGAAAATCGCGCCTACAGTCGCAAAATTGTCCGCGAGTTGATGCAATTTAACAGCATCCGACTGCGGAGATTCCAATTCAAAAAGCAATTTATAATTGTTTTTCTCATTTGTTTTTTCAAAGACAATCGCAAATTCATTCTGAAAAAATGGCAAGACATCTTTTTTAAAATCCGCTTCCTGTCCAAAATATTTCTGTGTGTAATTTTGCAGTATGCGATCAAAAAGAGTCAAAGTTGATCCATCCCCGCTTGCAAGCAGCTCTATTATTTTCTTCAATTGATATTCCAGATTTTCTCCGCCCCAAAAGGCTAAAATGTCAGGAGCCATGTATTTGGCAAGTTGCGCGTCATATTTTTTCTGAAAACTTAAATATTGAGAATTGTCCACTATTTCCGGATCAATATTCAGAAAACTTTGAATAGCGAAATTGTCGTCCATTGCTATAAGAGTCGCGCCTTCGGCATCAAAGGTTTTCAAGAATGGTTGCAAAATTTTGCTCGAGATTCCCGATTCGCTTAAAAATGGAAAATGCTGGAAGAATCCGTCATTTATTTGGTCAAAATTTACATAAAAGAATGCCGTACGATTTAAAGGAAGACCGCTATCTATCTCGCGATATTTTTTTGAACCATAAACCTTGTCCGATGATTTTTGACTGTCCAGAAGCTGATAAATAGCCTGTTCTGTCGGACTCAAAAATATGTAATTATTAATAAAAGTTACAAACTTCTGTGCGCCTTTTGGATCAGTGATCATATATGTTTTTTGGCCCGTATAAACATTTTCCGTTGGAGTATATTTCGCAATAAATTTTTCAACATTAGGCTTGCTGATAAATTCAGCAAAATACAGCTCATCCACGCTGCCTTTTTCTTTTTTAGAATTAATAATCGCTACGCCAATTTGACGTCCAAGCCACGGTTTCAAATCATTCTCATAACTTACAGAAAGCCATTTCTCAAGGTTTCCAATCAGTTTTTCTTTGTTGTAGTCTTCTTGATTTTTGAGCAAATTGAACGCCTTTATGATCTGATTATGTTCGAAATTTGTATTAATTTCCAAAATTGCGACAGTTGAATCTTCCGATAACAATTTGGCAATCGGCTCTGCGCGAAAAGCTTTTTGAAAAAGCAAATATCCCACTGACACAAGAATTGACAACATAATAACTACCAACACTCCTCCAAACAGTTTCTTTTTGTTGATTTGAATGCGAGATTTTTTTGTGAGGACTGAAAATGGCTTCGCCATTTTTGTGATTTTCTTATTGGCTTCACTTGCTTCGGCCTCTTTGTGATGGATTTTTTTTGCTTTGGATTTTTTGCCCATGGATATATCATATACGCGTGAAGCTTGTAAGTTAAGGGAATTTTTCGTAGAATTAACCCGCTTTTTAACTGTTATTTATGATCGCTAACGAGTTACGCAGGCTTTATATCGATTTTTTTGTAAAGAAACATGGCCATAAAGAAATTCGTGGCGCTTCTTTGATCCCGGAAAATGATCCCACTGTGCTTTTTACAACAGCCGGCATGCATCCGCTTGTGCCTTTTTTGATGGGGAAAAACATCCTTCCGGTCAGCG
>CAYHSM010000046.1:8901-9778 GCA_964359325.1 uncultured Candidatus Peribacteria bacterium | reverse complement strand
TTTCTTTTTCATCGTACTTCACGCCTTTATTTTTCAAAAATTCTTTGCATTTTTCCGAAAAAGGACAATAGGTTTTTGTGTAAATTACAACTTCTGCCATGGTTTAATAAGGTTAAGAATTAACATCGTACTTATAATATTGTACATGGGAAATTAAGGAAAATCCATGATACTTAATACGGTAGAGGTCTGGAGTTGGTTCTATTTCTCAGCCTCTTTTCCGAAAATTTTCTGATGTTCAACCGGATAATTTTCAGAAAACCAAACCGGGAATGGTCCAACACCTGGATTCCACACCCTACCCGTAGAGTAACCTTGTATCACATAAGAAGGGATCATTTTATCTACATCTCCTTTTGTTTTTAACTTGGCACGTTGCACCAAGTCCGCTATATAATTGGCAACAGCATCCATCCATTCTTTTTGTCTATCTATCGGCCATTCCGTAGAGGTTTGAATTTTAAAAAATTTACCAAGTTTTTCATACAGATATAGCAAAACTTCATTTTGGGCTTTCTCTATTTTTAGAGAATCATCTCCAGGAAAGGCCGTATTTCCTTCAAGCAGGCTTCTCCTAAAACTCTCTAGGACAATTACGTGTTCATATGAAAGAGTATGATTTTCTTGAATTTTTTCTTTTGAATCAACTGGTTTCTCGTTGGTTGACGCTGATTCCTTTGGTAGTGATTTTTGTCCTTCAGAAGGTTTTCCCTGAAAGATCAGCCTGTTTGGTTTTACGCTGCTTAAAAAGCAAGGAAAGCATACGGGATTTTTCATATTTATTTTTGTTAGATTTTTAACATATAAATTATAACATAATAGCCGGCCCCGAGGGAGGTGCTGGGGGTGGAGATGTGTGGTATGTGTGGATGCGGTG
>CAYHSM010000046.1:0-8891 GCA_964359325.1 uncultured Candidatus Peribacteria bacterium | reverse complement strand
ATTATAACAAAAAACCCCCCCCCCATGCAAGTCCTTCGTCTTCAAAAATCTGGTAATTCTTGAGACGGTGAGTGAGAAATAAGACGCTGGGTGAGCGTATACTCACCAACATTTTTTCCCTTCTGTCAGCTCGAAATTCAAATTTTGCCTTTAATTTTTATGTTAAAAGTAAGAAAATAAAATTGCAACACCCCGCCGAAGGCGGGCCACATTAACACCAATACAACATGAATCAAGAAAATACGAATTGGCAAAATTTGCATCAAAAGTTTGTTGAATATGGCCGGAATGCCAAAGAATGGATGAGAAAATGCGTTCTGCTTTTGCCTGAGATAGAAAAATATGAAATCTGGAAAAGAAAGGGGTTTGATAATATTTATGAATATGCCCGTCAGCTCGCCGGCATGAGCAGGGATCAAGTAACCGATGCGCTTTGGATATTAAAAAAGATTGAGGATAAACCGGCTCTTATACAAGTTGTTAGTGAAAAAGGATTAAATTCAATTAGACCAATTATTTCAATTGTTGATAAAGAAAATGAAAATTTCTGGGCGCAGAAGGCCAGGACTATGAGTCACCATACTTTAAGAACTTACGTCAAGGAGCGTAACAGATTAGAGTGTCGTGACGTCACGACGCTCCAATCTGCAAATCCACAAAATCCAAAAGTCAGCATCACATTAGATTTAGATCCTGAGGTAGCGGATCAATTAAACAAACTCAAAGGCTCCGGTGATTGGAACACTTTAATGAAAGAATTGCTGGAATTAAGAAAAGAAAAATTGGAAACAGAAAAACCAGCGCCCGCAACCGATACTTCCGGACATATACCTAAAAAAATACATGATTACGTATTAAAGCGATCTCATGGCAAATGCGAGTTTCCGAATTGCACCAATGATTATGCACACCTTCATCATACAAATCGCTTGGCTTCAAATAAAATCCACGATCCCGACCAAATAGTAGCTTTATGTGAAGCTCATCATGACTTGGCTCATAAAGGCTTGATAGATAATGAAGATAATAAAATAAATACTTGGAAAATTTTGAAAGAACCGGATTACACAAATTTAAATTGGTATATAGATCAGCAAGTAGCAGCTCACCGTCGATAAAATCATTGCACAAACGAACGACACAAAATTTGCATTATTTGATCCGCGCCTTGGCGGGGCGACATCAAAATTATTCCTGGCTGACAACAGCTGTGCTAATATCTATCCATGAATAAAATCGAAATCTATACGGACGGAAGTTGTCTGGGCAATCCGGGGCCTGGCGGATGGGGAGTGATTATTTTGGATGGGGATAATCTCTCCGGCGGCGAATCCGAAACTACAAATAATCGCATGGAAATGACAGCAATAATCAAAGCTTTGGAGTGGGTGCACAAAAAATCCGGCATTAAATCTTCGGAATTAAATAATTGCAACATAATCATCTACAGCGACTCAAACCTCATCATCCAAACTTTAAACCAAGGCTGGAAGCGCAAAGCAAACACAGATCTCTGGGCTCAAATCGACAAACTCCGAGCATGGCTAAATATAAGTTGGGTCTGGGTAAAAGCGCATCATACAAACAAGAACAATAACCAGGTTGATAAGCTGGCGTTTGATGCGGCGCAGCAATTCAAGAAACCAGGGAACTTTTGAAAATTGCTGCAATGCAAGGAGACAAGCCATTTTCAAACGAACCGTACAGTGCAGAATTTTCAGAGGTTCCCCCTAAACCAGCCTCGCCTTAATATTATCCTTCGCCTGAAACCCCATCGTTTTATCAACAGCCTTGCCGTCTTTAAAGAAAATCAAAGTTGGAATGCTCTGAATCCCATACTTTTCCGCGACTTTTGGCGCCTCATCAACATTAAGTTTTCCGATTTTCCATTTGCCTTCGTATTCCTTTGCCAATTCATCAACCGCCGGCCCCATCATTTTGCATGGGCCGCACCATTCCGCATGAAAATCAACCATTACCGGCAATTTGGATTTTAAAACTTCGCTATCGAAATTTTCATCATTGAATATTTGAGACATAGAAAATTAAATTAAGTTGTAAATGGTTAATCAACCAAGGCAGTCGATTTACATACGGTTTCGCGGAACGGTGTCCCATCGCGTGCGCCATTTTATCCTAAACTTCAGCGTTTTTCAAAACTTCTTTTGCCTGTTTGTGCCACTCGTCAACGTCAGAAGCGCTTACAAATCCCACAAACGACTTTCTCAAAATTCTCAAATAAGGGAGTTTGCGAATCGCATATTGATATGGAGAATGTTTCAAATCGCGTTTGTCTTTGTAGCAAGGATCCTTGGCAAAATGCAGATTTACAAGGGCCTGGTCTATTTCCATGACTTTATCTTCAACTTTATCAGCGGGAGTGCCCTGTTCCATAATTATTTTATAGAAATAAGTATCATGGCGGTCCTGCATGTTATTACCCGCCTTTGGAGGGCCGCCAGGCGTGGCGGTACTGGCGGAAGCGCCGGTCTGCCCGGCAGATCCACCCTGTTTCCATCTCGGCAAAATGCAAAAAGCCACAACATTTTTAGCCGGAATACTGTACATAACCCAGCGTATAAAACTATCCTTTATCGCTTCGTCCTTGGCAATTCCGTAGTAAACGCTGTACTCATCAACCATATCGCGCAACAATTTCATTTTCTTTTTCAAATTTTCATCTTGGAAAATAAAACTCTCAACTTCCACTGCCAATTCTTTATCCATTTTTTGAATGTCTTTCAGCGCAACAGCCTTTCCGCCCTTCATTTTATACGCCAACTTAAGCAAAGTCGCGGCATGAAACTGCATAAAAGCCTGCTTTAGCACATCATTCACAAGCGTCTCATACATGCCGCCAAGCAGCGCATCCATTTTTTCCTGGAAAAATTCAAAATCATTTCCCAACTGCGAAAATAAAATCGTAGTGCCGTCATCCATCACAACTTTAAGCGTATATTCCCCATCATCAAATTCATGAAAATTCACAAAATCAAAATGCACACTAAAAGCATCTTGCTTGCACGGAACAACCACGAGACTGCTTTCATAAAGCCTCAATTTGCCCGTCCCTTTATTTATCAATTTGCCAAATTTACTGATCCTTTGAAACGCTCCCTCAAATTCCGCCTTGAGCTTGCCGCCCTTCATAAATAAAGCATCCATCAGGAATTCATTGCGCGACTTGTAGATGTCGCTAATCATCTGATCAAAAAGTGTGCTCGCATCGGACAAAGTATATTTTTCTTTATTGAAAGTTATAAAAAACAGCTTTTCATTGCGGTAATAAAATTCTTTGATTTCGGAAAAATTAATAAGCTCGCCTTTGTCGGTCGCGCCCTTGCCTTTGAGCCGAAAGCCTTTACTGTAAATGACAATTTCGCCTTCCTTGTCTAAAACAACCTTATTTGAAAAGTTGGATTTTTGATAACGCAGATTGTATGAGACTTCCATACAATACGGGAATTATAAATAAAGAATGAAAAAAACGATAAGCCGCTCCGCCCTAGCGGGGCACTTTGATTTTAACAGGGCCAACTTTAGCGGCAAACAGACTGATTGTAAAGGGAAAATGTTACTATATTTGTTCGGCAGACAATTCTTTCTTCAATCTTTCAATTCTCCCCTTTGTCCTCTCGATCAGAATTCTTCTGCCTGATTTAAGAGTTACCTGCTCATCGGTTACTTGCGTTTCCAAATATTCTAAGAATATTTCACATAATGCCAAAGCATGCGCAATATTATAAAGTCTTTCATGCGCGCTTATTAAATGCGTTAAATTCAAAATTATTTCATCTATTGGAAGATTTGGTCTCATTAAAAGCTCTTCTCTAAATTGAGCTTCCGACTGAAATGCGCTGGCTTTGTACGCTTTTATCGCTAAGAGTGTTAACTCGTACGTACTTAATGCTGCCAGCGGCGCGTTGGTAGCCTTTCCTATAAGCGCGTTAGCCACTTCAAGTCTTCTAAATGAGGTATTTAATTTAGCTATAGCTTCATGTGTAATAGCTTCAGCAACTTGTCTTACAATGGAATCCATGAAAGTATCGCGATCTTTAATGTTAGGGAATACCTTATAAGAATCTCTTTGGCCAATAAATCTATCGGCAGTCTCTCGAATGGCTCTTTTTATTCCTTCCCTTATTTTTGAAGAGATTTGAATATGTCCGATAGTATCAAAAACTCTATGCGTAACAAAAGCCATGACGTCATCAACTCTCATAGTTATAATAGTATCTTCCACGCCAGAGGGTGGGCAGGCGGCTGGTGCTTTAGCCTGATCTTGAACAGGACATTGGGCCTGATCAGACAATTCATCAGATGTAGTGATAGGATTTTGATCTGTTGAGTCTAACATATATAGTTTAAAGAGAGGCAATAATGGACCGAAATTGGCATTTTGTCAAGTGGTCGTTGTTATGTTATAGTCTAAAAGCAAAAGCCACGCCGCAGGCGGGGCAATAAAATAAGAAGTTTTGCCAAACGCAAAACACCTTATCCCAAAACAATGCTCTCAAAAAAAATAGCAGTGGCAATAATATTTTTTGGTTTTATTGGGATTTTTCGGTTCGATAATCCGGCCATAATATTCAACAACCAAGCCGCAACCCAAACAGAAACCATTTCAGCCCCTGAAGTCATAACCATCAAATCCAGACTTTTTGCTTCACAGCCTATGTTGCTGGCTCCATACAAAACCATGGATGTTTTTACGTCGCCGGTGGAAAAATCGGATTTCAAATTTACTTCCGTAGGCGGATATTGGGAAGAAATAGCTCCCGAAGGAACTCATGTAGATGCGGAAGTAAGATTTGAAGTGAATGGGGAGTGGAGCGACTGGATAGATATGGAGGAAGAGGCGGACCGCATTACGATCGGCAGAATATACGCAATGGGATCAACAAACCCGGCCACAGCTTTTCAGTACAGATATTTTCTTTTTGGTGATGGTAACAAAGTTCCATTGGTTAAAAACGCGAAGTGGACATTTATAAAAGCCGGAGAACAAACAGTCACGGCAAAGCCGGCGCCACGCCCAAAATATTCATCATATCAACCATTATCCACAGCCACATATCTCGCGCTCAACACAGATACTTTGACAGGCGACTCAGATGTTATTTCCAGAGCACAGTGGGGAGCAAACGAATCATATCGTTATGTCGCGGACAATAACGCGCCTGTTCAGTTGGTGCAGTTGGATCCGGAATTTTACAGCAAGTACGCGGACGAGCTCAAATATTCTCGCATAGTTGAAGCCGATGAAAACGGTGATAAATACAAATGGCCGCTCCAATACCCTGAAAAAGTTGAAAAAATTATTATTCATCACACTGCTACAACCGGAAATCTGGACAATCCTGCCCAGGCGATCCGCGATATTTATCATTACCATGCCATTACGCGCGGATGGGGAGATATCGGATATAATTATATTATCGATCAGCAGGGCAAAATCTATGAAGGTCGCTATGGCGGAGAAGGAGTGATAGGTGCGCATTCCGGGCCGGGTAATCATGGATCGATCGGAATCGCTTTCCTGGGGAATTATCAGGACAATGACATTCTGGAAGAATCCGTTGTAAAAGCCAGCCAATTCCTCTACAAAAAATCAAAAATTCATAATATTGATACGCAGGGCAGCTCTGAATTTCGCGGAAAAGATCGCCAAAATATCATGGGACATCGCGACATTATGAGCACGCAGTGCCCGGGCGAATATCTCTATTCAAAAATTCCAATCATCAGAGTGCTTGCTGCGCAAAATTTCAATTTGAAAGAAAAATTCGTAAAAGATTATGACTATCAGGATTTGTCTGAAATTTATTATTTGGAATTGAAACCGGAACAGACTTTGGACATAACTTTGAAGCTTGAGAATATTGGAAAAAATGATTGGAACAATGCGACGACAATTAAATTGGAAAATGAAAATAATTTTGACGGAATAATCCCAAACACCGCGAACATGCAGGAAGCATCCGTAAAATCCGGCGCAACCGGGACATTCAAATTTACTGTTAAAGTCGGGAAAAAAGCCGAGACTGTATATCTGAATATTATTCCATTAATGAACGGCAAAAATACTGCGGATGAAAAAATTGTAATTCCGATTACCATTCAACAACCTGTTTACAAATACGAACTTGTGGACAAAAAAATGCCTGAAGGACTTATCAAAGCCGGAGATACGGTTAGCGGTTTTGTAACATTAAAAAATAAAGGGAATGTGTCATGGGAAAAAACGGGTAATGGCCGCATAACTCTCGCAAGCAACATATTGGACATAAGCGCGGATTTAAAAGAGGAGACTGTGGCAGCCGGAGAAATTGGAACTTTTGAATTCAATTTTACGGCTCCAAAAAATGCAGGGTATTATAAAGTGCTTTTGAATCCTGTGATGGAAAATGCCACATGGATTTCCAGCAGCGAGGTCGCATTTGAAGTGACTGTGTATGAACGCGATTACGATTCGGAATTGCTTTCGAAAATGGCTTTGAAGCAGTGGGAGCAGGGAAATTCCTACACGATTTCAGTGAATCTCCGAAATGTCGGTATGAAAGATTGGACAAAGGATTCGTTAAAAGTGACTTTTGTGAGGGCGAATGATTTGGAAATAAGTGAACTGACTCTTACGCCGGCGGTAGTTCATGCCGGCGAAGCCGGCACGATAAGTTTCACAGCGCAAGTCGGACAAAATGCGAAATTGGGAAAAAATGTGTTGTTGATCCGTCCAAAAATAGACAAGGAAATTTTGAGCCGCACGCCGTTTTATTTTTATTACAAAGTTGTTGAAAAAGAATTACAGTCAAGCGCGGACAGCTCCGGCGCGGGTGACACGGTAAGGGTGAAAATCGGATTTTCCGGAGACCCGGAAATAACAGCAAACGGGCCTTTTAAGGTTTATGCCGGCAATAATTTTCTTACTAATTTGAGTGGAGGGGAATTGGCAATCGTAAGCCGTGAAGACGGTAAATATAGAATAAAAGCCGGTGATGCGAATTTCTTGAAATCCGAAATTGTTAGAATTGTGCCTGACAGTAACGCAATATTAAAAATTAAAAATTTTAATCATCAGCCAAGTTGGAATCAAAATCTGAATGACAATGAATATCGCGGGATTTTGGAAGTGCGTGAAGTGGATGGGGAGCTTACGGTGATTGACGAATTGCCATTGGAAGATTACATGAAAGGGCTTGCGGAAGTTTCAAACGATGAGGAACCGGAAAAAATCAAAGCGATCGTTATAGCCGCCAGAACTTACGCGCAATATTACATTACGATTGATAAAAAATTTGAGGGGAAGCCTTATAATCTCGATGACAATCCCGATGTCACGCAAAAATATCTCGGTTATGGTTTTGAAAAACGCGCGCCAAATGTGACTGCCGCGGTTAATGACACAAAAGGCAAAGTGATTACGTATCAGGGGAAAATTGTTATTACGCCGTATTTTAATCAGAGCGACGGCACTCGCACAAAAAGCGCCGAAGAGGCTTGGGGCTGGAAGGATAAGCCGTATCTCGTGAGTGTGGATGATACATATTGTGATGGGGATACTTTTCTTGGACACGGTGTGGGCTTAAGCGGTTGCGGCGCCAAAGCCATGGCCCAACAGGGAAAAAATTACGAGGAAATTTTGAAACATTATTATACGGGCGTGGAAATTACGGATTTATATTAAAAAACCATGATTATCTTGGCAATAAATACAGCATCTTCTCGGACCGGAATAGCGCTTTTTGAAAGTGTCACCGGTGACACTTCACCAAAACTCCTCGCTGAAAACTCTTGGGCTGCGCACAACAACGAAGCTGAAAAATTAATGCCCGCGATTGCCGAATTGCTAAAACGGGCCGGACAAACATTCTCTGCTATCAAACAAATTTACATAGTCAAAGGCCCCGGGTCTTTTACAGGCCTGCGCGTGGGAGTGACAGTCGCGAATACCATCGCGTACTTAAACAAATGCGAACTTTTCGGAATAACCACTTTTGAATATTGGCATAGTGTGAGTGATTTGCCTATAGTGTTATATGCGGGAAGCGGAGGGGTATATTTGAGTTTGAATAGGGCCTCGGCCCCTCAGTTGATTAAACTTGATGAACTCAATTACATTCTCAAAAAACAAAAAATCGAAGAAGTTTCAGGCGACATTAGCGACGATCAAAAAGCCATTTTGAAAACAGCCAAATTCCTCGATTCAAAAAAAACTTTCGGCGAAATTATAAAAATAATTATTGCCGAAAATCTTTGGAAACAAACTTCACAACCAGAGAAACTGATAAAACCTTTGTACATCAAAGAACCATCCATCAGCGTGCCCAAAACGAAAATCACTTAATCAGAAATCTCCCCTCGTTATACTGAATTTTTTAATTTCACAGTTTCGCATGCTGAAATCTGATTCAACGTTTGAAAAACGGCAATCTGCGAAACAACACTTATCAAAGTTGACGCCAACCATACTGGAATTTTTAAATAAAACCTTATCAAAAGTACAGTTTACAAAAGAACCACTCGCAAAATCTCCACCGATTATTTCACAAGAGATAAATTGTTTATTTACAACATCCAAGTCCATTAAATATTCTCCATTGGATCGGAAATCAAATTTCCCAGAAATAATATTTGAAGATTTTAGTAATTCTGAAAAAAAATTTTCACTCATAAAAAGTACATAAGTCGAATGTATATTAACAATTAAATAGTCTGGTAGGTGGGAAAAGTGTTGACAAAAAAAAACTAGGTTCGTTTGCTTTGTTTTTTAATTTTTAAATATATACTGAAAGCTTTTTCTGTAGACTTCTGAATAAAAACAATATCAGCAATGCCATCCTTGTAATCACCATATTCCAAGGAATAGCAATCCTTGAAATTGACAAATTACA
>CAYHSM010000045.1:0-10016 GCA_964359325.1 uncultured Candidatus Peribacteria bacterium | reverse complement strand
ACGAAGTCGCACAGCGAGCCTAAGGGCGAGCAAAATGAGCGAAGCGAAAACCTTAAGCGGCTCTGCGGCCCTGCTCCTCCTTGCCTTTCCGTCCCGGGTAGACAGGTCGGACGGTTTTAGTGCCTACTTTATGGGCGAACCCAAAGCCGGTAGTATCAACTTGGGCAGGCCCTAATTGGGCACGAGTTTTAGCATCAAGTTCAAGGCCTTTGGTAGCCTTTGCAACTTGTTTTCGTACAGCAGTTTGGGTGTTGTCGGCTTCCGGCAAAACCGGAGTACCTTCATAAACTTTTCCTTGAAATCTGGCATCTAATTCTCGTCTGAGATGACCGTATAAATTTTTTAATCCTCCTACAACACTCAATCTGTCGCCACCGCGTGCATAATGATACAATTCATTTAAAACTTTCAATCCTTCTCTTATTAAATAAATCCTGCAGTCCGCTACAAAAGCAGCTTGTTTGATGACATCTTTGCTTCCATCTGCAAGATAGAGCCTTTTCATGATATCAGTTAAAGCTTCAGTGGCCAGTTGGCGTTTTGCTTTGTTTTCTTCAAATTTGGCTCTTGTTTCCGTAGTCTGATCACCTCCAAGAAGATTCAAATCATTAAAACGGCCGCTTTCTTCAAGACTATTTACATCTCCCATAAAAAAATTTGCCATTTCTTCAAAAGGCAGACGTCTATCAGCACTATCTATAGATCTGGATACTTCAGCCATAAGTTTTGTTTTTATTTTGATGTCGATTATATTGTACAATAAAAAGTCCAACTGGTCAACGGAAGGGCCTTTACAAATAGCAGTCTATGTATTAAAATCACCCTCCGTACATCTTAAACACGTCAATTTATGGGAAAACAAGAAGATCCAAAACCGGATTTAATGGGTGGATTTGATTTAGGACGGGCAATAAGAGATTTTGCACAACCACAAGATCTGAATCCTAGGAATAATCAGCCGGTCACTTGGTTTAGAGATAGTACTAGTCTAAGGACATGCTATCGTCGAGGAGAATTTGTACCTTCCGGGGATAATGCAATATCAATGGCTTTAAGAGCCCATGAGGAAGGCAACCGTACGCCACTTATAGAAATAGCCCAAGAGGTACGTGAGAAATTGGGTGTAGATATAGACCTACAGAGTGATTCAATTATGGAACTTGACACGGAAACAGGAGCACCGACAGATACTGGAAGAACAATTATTACGCATCTTATACTGCATCATGGCAAAGGTATAGAGAGGGTATTGGGTTTTAGTGTTTAATTAGAGTTTGATATTCTTTAAATAAGAGTTAGGATATTTTCATGAAAATCGCTGTTTTAACTTCAGGGGGGGTTGATAGTTCCGTGGCTCTTAAATTATTGCAGAAAGAAGGTCACGACGTGACTGCTTTTTATCTTAAGATTTGGCTGGAAGATGAATTGTCTTTTTTGGGAAATTGTCCATGGGAGCAAGACTTGAAGTATCTTCGCCAAATTTGTAAAACAAGCAAAATCCCTTTGAAAATAATCCCTCTTCAAAAAGAATATTTTGATACTGTGGTCAAATATACTCTTGAGGAAGTGAAAGCGGGTCGTACCCCAAATCCGGATATTATGTGCAATAACAATATAAAATTCGGGTTGTTTTTGAGCGAAATAGACCACATTTTCAAAAAAATCGCCACAGGTCATTATGCTCAAACGGCCCGGCTGCAGGCCGGGCCATTTATCAATAAATCGTTTTGCCGTCAGGCAAAACACCATTTATATTTCCTAAAAAAATCTCCGGACAAAGTCAAAGACCAAACCTATTTTCTCTCAAACCTAAAACAAAATCAGCTTAAACGTCTTATGTTTCCGGTTGGGCATCTTACAAAAGCCGAAGTCCGCAAACTTGCCAAAAAATACAATTTGCCAAACAAAGATCGCAAAGACAGCCAGGGAATTTGTTTCCTCGGGAAATTCAAATATGATGAATTTATAAAACATTATCTTGGAACAAAAACAGGAGATATCTTGGAATACGAAAGTGGAAAAAAGTTAAGCGAACATGAGGGCTTTTGGTACTACACAATCGGCCAGAGGAAGGGGATTAAACTATCTGGCGGGCCTTGGTTTGTAGTAAAAAAAGATCTCAAGAAAAATATTATTTATGTTTCAAATCAATATCATGCGCCTGACAAAAAGCGAGACACTCTAAAAGTCAGCAAATTTAACTGGTTTAGCGGCAGATTTCCACTCAAACAAAATTTACAGGTAAAACTCCGTCATGGAGAAAATTTTTATAACTGCAAAATAAAACGCATCAATAAAAATCAGGCATTATTAAAAATCTCAGGCAATGATCAGGGGATTGCTCCGGGTCAATTTGCAGCATTTTATGACGGGGAGATATGCCTCGGCTCCGCGGTAATAATCTAACTGGTCATATATTCCTTAATCAGCTTCGCAGCCCTTTGCAAATTTGAAAAAGTAAGATTTGGCAGAGACGCGCGCGCAAAATATTTATAGTCTTTTTTTGCCCTGTCACTTTCGGAAAAAAACAAATTTGCAGGAATCAAAACAACTCCTTTTTTAGCCAGTCCGTAAAAAATTTCTTCAGGTTCAACTCCTTTTTTTGTATTTCCGGGAATCTCCAGCAAATCAAAACAACAGTAATAAAGATTTTTATTATATTTCATTCCGAGAATATCATAAAAATTTTCCATATTTACTCTGATCCTGCGTAAATATTCATCACGATCATCATCACCAAAAATCAGGTGAGACACACCCAAATATTGCGACGGCCCGGTCGTAAAAGTCACATGTTGAAATTCACCGCGCACTCCGCCCGGAGCCTTAGCAAAAATGAGAAGCTGCATAATGCCGTTTGCCATATCCAGATGCCCTTTCATCAAATTTTCACTGATATATTTTTGCGCTTCTTTTGGGATAATGAATTCTCCAAATCTAAGTCCTGTGCTGCGTTCGATTTTACTCATGCCGCAAATCATAATGCTGCGCTCTCGAGCAAAATGCATTATTGTTTTTTTCCTATACAAAAAGAAATCGCTGTAAACTTCGTCAGACACAATCAAGCAATCTTTTTCGCGCGCAAATTTTGCGATTTTTTCCAAAAATTCTTCACCGCATGTAAACCCTGTTGGATTATTCGGATCAATCAGACAAATGAGACGCGTATTTGCTGGAGCTTGAGCCAAAATCTCATCTAAATTCCCTATGACATTGCCTGTCTCCGGATCAATCGGAATCGAAAAAGTCTTCAGCCCATTATTTTCCATAATTGTGTTATACGGAGAGTAAACCGGAGAAGAAATAAGGACATTATCTCCCGGCTTTAGAAATTCGACTCTTTCATCGCACAAAGCCGTAAACATTGTTCCGATGCCATGAGAAACGCCTTGTAAGAAAATCAAATCCTGATAATCGATTCCCAAATTCAATTTTTCATTATAATGATTTGCCACAACAAGACGCACCAGCGTCTCCCCTTGCGGATCCAAATATGATCCACCGGATAAAGCCGAACATTTGAATATTTCAAATACAATCTGTCTTTTATCCCAATTCAACCCTTGTTCTTTTGCGTATTTTTCAATGCGCGTAAGGAAAAAATAAAAATTTTCAATAAGTTGTTCAGCCTTTTTTGGATTATATGTGGCTTTTGCATGTGCCTGAATTTTTTCCCAAAGAACATCAAAATTATCCCTGTTATCGGACACAAAATGATGGCCGGGATTATTCAAAACAGTATCGATTTCCAGCAAAAAAGCATAAAACTCGCGACCCCTGATCGAAGGCGAAAATCCGTATCCGGGATCACCGCGCGACAAATCAAGCACATTTTCCGCTCCGATACTTTCATCCGCAATTTGCCTGAGAACTCTAAAAATCCTGAACGGATTATCTTTATCCAGATCGTAGCCCCACTTATTGTCACGCAGTTTCATTGCCATGTTGACTGCACTTTAAAATTTTTGCCTTTAAAAGGCAAGGGGAGGTTCTAAATTAAAACGTCTTGCATAGTATAAAAGCCGTGTTGTACAATTACTCCCTATAACAAGGGGGGCTATGTCCATATTGGCACATAATGAAGATGAGGCACGTTTAGCTTCTGCAAGACCGGATAAAGGCAAAGAAGCTCTTGATAATAGGCATGAAGAAATTCGCGCCGATCTTGGCAGTGAATTTGTAACATTTGATCCTGATTTGGCAGAGGGAACAGTACATACGCCGGAAGCGGCTAATCCGGCAAATAATCCTGTAAGTCGTCTGAGGAAAATGTTCCATGATGGGATATGTGATTTGTTGGAAGGGAGAAAAATCCAGGCGTCTTTTCCTGTAACCGTGGTGAGTTATGGAACAATAACCAAAGAAGAAATAGCGTTGCTTGAGACGGAAGGTATAGTTTTAAGTGGAGTTAACAATGAGCACCCTCATGGTGGAATATCTGTAAAAGATCTGGCTAGAAGCACTTTTCATGAAACTTATCCGGATGGACAAAGTCTTCAGAATTTGACCCATATCTCAGCTACAAGCGTTTTAAGAGGAGTGACAGGCTTGGTTACACGTCCGCCAATCCAAGCTCTTCCGGATCCTCTTCCCGAAGGGCTTCCGCGTATGTCAATGAATTGCCTTACCGCGGCTGTATATCAAAATGGAAAATGGTCTCAGACGCATATGTTGCCGGACGGAAGATGGATTGTTGAAGGATTTGATTCGGGAGTTATACAGTATGGAGATGGGGCATTTGAAGGGATGGTAGCGTCAGACAAAGAAGAAGAAATTTCGGTTGATGTACAAAATGGCGAAGTTTGCATGTTTAGATTGGTTGAAAGCGCAAAACGTTTTATAAAATCTTGTAAAAGTATAGAGGCTCCGCCGATTTCGGTAAGCCAGTTTGTGCAGGCGGTGGTTGAAGCTGTGAAAAACAATAAAAAATTCATACCGGAAAATGGGAAACTTTACTGCCGCGCTTTTCTTGCTGGACTGCAGGGAGCTACAGGCGTTAAACCGGCTGAAAAATATCTTTTTGCAGTGGAAGTGTCTCCATACGGGGACTATATGAAAGAAAAAGCAGGTCAGGAGGCGCAGGCTCCAAGAGGGATAAAAGTAAAAGGTGTGGAATATAAACGCAGTGAAATGGGTACGAACAAAGTTGCCACAAATTATTCCCCGATTTTTGGTTTAAAGGATAAAGCCAAAAAAGATGGATATAGGGATGTGGTATTGCTCACAGAAGATGGTTATATCCAGGAAAATTCATCAAGCAATTTCTTTGCGGTAAGAAACCTCGGTAAAGGAAAATTTGTCGTGGCAACGCCAAGTTTAAGCACAAATTGCCTTCCGGGAATTACAAGGGATTCTCTCTTGCAACTGCTGAGGGATCCGGAAATTCAAAAGAGACTTGGAAGAGAAATAATGGTTGTGGACTCGGAAGATCAAATACATGAAGATGATATATTGAATTATGCGGATGGAGCATGGACAACGGGCACAGCAGCCGGGATTACAAATATAAGCGAATTTAAAGTAAGTCATTGCGATGAAAGCATAAAAGACGGATTAAAAGTATTTGAAGATGAAGAAACACAGCGGTTAATACAAGATCTTCAAGCATTATTAAAAGATGCCCGCTGCGGAAAAGTTCCGGGATATGAACATTGGGTGATGAAAGTTTAGAGAAAAGTGCTACAATTCAAGCATGAAAATTTCAAGTCCGACTTTCCAGCACAATCAGAATATTCCATCCAAATACACCTGCGATGGTGAAAATATAAATCCTCCACTGCAATTTTTAGACATTCCCGGAAATGCTCAAAGTTTAGTGTTGATTTCGGATGATCCTGACGCACCAATGGGTACGTGGGTACATTGGACTGTTTGGAATATCGACCCAAAAATAACTGAAATCACGGAAAACAGTGTGCCATTGGGGGCAGTAGAAGGAACAACCAGTTTTGGTGAAACCGGCTATGGCGGCCCATGTCCACCATCAGGCACGCATCGCTATTTTTTTAAACTGTACGCAATTGATACAAAACTTGATCTGTCAACCACAACAAACGCCCAGGATTTGGAAAAATCTCTGCAAGGCCATATTTTGGCAAAAGCTGAAATTATCGGCTTATATAAAAGGCCTACATCCCCTCAATAGTAACATCTCCATTAGCTTTGCACTGACAGCATAAACGATGCTCAGAGTCTTTCATGCACATCATCTCCAAAGTTTGGGCTTCTTTTTCTTCCATTGGGTTCAAATTTTCTTTGCCTTCGTGGGCTTTAATCAAGCATGTTCCGCACACTCCATCCTCGCACCCAAAAGCAATCGGCCAACCTTTGTCTCTGGCAACATCTTTGAGCAGGCTACCTTGGGCGGTCTCAACTGTCTCTCCTGTATTTTTAAAAGTGATTTTTAGCATGGGCCTATTATCCTACAACCCGTTTAAATTGCAAATTTTTAGTAAATATTTCCACGATAATCTATATCTATTATTTCAATGTTCCCATCAATTACAGTGTAGATTATCCTGATCTTCCCAATCCTTAATCTGTAAGTGGCTTTACCCCAATTTACCAGTTTTTTCACCCCAGTCATTGCGAAAGGATTTTGCCGTAACCGAATCAGTTTTTGTTTTAATCTTTCCTTGATTTTTGCATCCAAGGAATCAATAAATTTGCTTACTTTATCGGTCATTATAAGGAATCAATTAAGTCATCAATTTTGATTCCTTTGCCATTATTATCTCTATCTGCATTAAAAATGTTGCCGGGCTTTACCTGCAAAAAAGTCTTAACCAAAACAATTCTAATCAGAGAACTTGTAGGCACTCCATAAGAATCGGCTTTTTGCTGGATAGCTTTTTTTAGCCTGTCGTCAATTTTAATTTGTAATAGATTCATACTTATTTAATTATAAAAGCATTATAATTATATACCTTTATAAGTATAATGTAAATATGACAAGGAATCTAAACCCTTTATAACAAACAAAGTTAAAATTTTATTAAAATATTTTGAAATTTAGTTGACGAAAATTATTTTTAATTCCTTTTGCTTTATTTAAAAAGGTAAATTAGACTTCAGTCTATGAATAGACTAAATACTTCAACGGTTTTTGTACGTAGCATTAAGATTGGAGGGCAAAATCCCATTGTCATCCAATCCATGACTGACACTGACACTGCCGATGCAAAGGCCACGGCTAAACAATGTATGCAGTTAGTTGATGCAGGAGCGGAAATGGTGCGCATGACAGTAAATACTAATTTTGCCGCTGCCAAAGTTTCGGAAATTCGCAAAATTCTCAACGCGCATGGCTACAAAGACCTCCCATTGATCGGAGATTTTCATTTTAACGGCCACATTCTCCTCAAAGATTTTCCTGAAATGGCCAAAACATTGGATAAATATAGAATAAATCCTGGGAATGTCGGCAAAGGAGATAAAAATTTTTCAGAAATTATTAAAATAGCCGTAGCAAACAATAAGCCCGTGCGCATCGGTGTAAATTGGGGTTCCTTTGACAAAAAAATAAGTATGGAAGCAATGGTTTCAAGCGCCATCCATTCAGCGGAATTAGCTGAAAAACTCGGACTGAAACAAAACCAAATAATTTTAAGCGTAAAGACATCAACGGTTCAGAGCACTGTAAAAGCTTACCAACTTCTTGTCGAAAAAATGCAAAAAAACAAACATCTTTATGCTCTTCATTTGGGCCTGACTGAGGCGGGAAGCGGCATCCAAGGACTTATTTCAAGCAGTGCAGCACTCGCGATTTTATTACAACAAGGAATAGGCGATACGATACGCATTTCTCTCACTCCTACGCACGGCGAGCCTCGCACACAAGAAGTGAAAGCATGCAAATCACTTCTGCAATCTCTAGGACTTCGTTATTTCACACCACAAATCACAAGTTGTCCCGGATGCGGACGCACGGATAGTGCATTTTTCCAAAAAATCACAAAAGAAATCAACGCAGCCATCGAAAAAAAACTTCCAACATGGCTAAAAAAATATCCTCAAATTGCAAAGCTTAAAATCGCAATCATGGGCTGCGCGGTCAACGGTCCGGGCGAAGCCAGCCACGCAGACATTGCCATCAGTCTCCCCGGCCGCATGGAAAAAAAAGTTGCTCCGGTCTATATCAAAGGCCGCTTCGTCAAAAGTCTCCAGGGTCAAAAAATTCCCCGGCAATTTATTCAACTGCTGGAGGATTATATTCGGAAAAAATACTAGACTAATCTTTTGCAAATTGAGGCAAAAGTGGTATTTTCCATACGCTAGATTAACACGATTTCTCATGATTCTTTCCGACAAAACTCTTAAATCCATGATCGATTCCGGGGAGCTTGTTGTAAACCCGATTGACGCACAATCGATTCAGCCGGCATCAATAGATTGCCGCCTGGGCGACCATTTTTTAATAATGGAGCAAAATCAAATGGAAATAATCAGCCTTGATTCTGAAATCAAATATCGTGAAATCACAGGCGATTCAATTATCATACCTCCGCATTCATTTTTACTCGCAACAACTCGGGAATACATTGAAGTGCCTGCAGATCTGACAGCTTTTGTGGAAGGCAGAAGCTCAATAGGCAGAATCGGCCTTTTTATCCAAAACGCAGGATGGATAGACCCGGGATTTAAAGGACGAATTACACTTGAACTTTACAATGCAAGCTCTCTTCCGATAAAATTACAAGCCGGTAAGCGCATCTGTCAGTTGGTTTTCTGTAAAATGGACAAAGCCGCAGCAAAGCCTTACAGTGGGAAATACCAAGGGCAAAAAATTACAACAGGCAGTAGAATTTTTGAAGATAAAGATTAATCAAACTTTCATTATGAAACAATATTTGGAATTGGTAGCGGAAGTCTTGCGCGACGGCGTGGTAAGAAAAGATCGCACGGGCACAGGCACGATTTCCGTGTTTGGCGCACAAAAAAAATATGATCTGCGTAACGGATTTCCTTTGGTTACAACCAAAAAAGTCAGCTACGGAGCCATATTGAGAGAATTACTTTGGTTTCTAAAAGGCTCAACAAATATAAATGATGATTTGACTCAGCATACGCCTATTTGGGATCCATGGGCTAATGACAAAGGCGAACTCGGCCCGATTTACGGCTACCAATGGCGCAAATGGGAAAAATTTGTGGAAGACCGCGAACACAAAGGTATTTATCATAAAACTCATGTTGATCAAATCCAAAACTGCATGGATCTGATAAAAAATCATCCGGAATCGCGACGTATAATCGTTAGCGGATGGAATGTTTCAGATATTGATAGAATGGCTCTGCCTCCATGTCATACGCTTTTTCAGTTTTATGTTGCTGGCGGGCGCCTTGATTTGCAACTGTATCAACGCAGCGCAGATATTGCGCTTGGAGTGCCGTATAACATTGCGAGTTATTCAATGTTGTTAATGATGATGGCTCAGGAATGTAATCTGACACCTGGAGTTTTCGTGCATACGATAGGGGACGCGCATATTTACAGTAATCATATTGAAGGATTAAAAGAGCAGTTAATACGCACGCCTCATAAACTGCCGACTCTTACAATTGCCAAAAAACCTTTTTGGGATCTGAAATTTGAAGATTTTGAATTGGAGGGATATGAGCACGAAAAATTCATTAAATTTCAGATAGCGGTCTGACAAAATGGAACATCCAATCTACATCATAGTTGCGACAGATGAAAAAAACGGCATCGGAAAAAACGGCCGTCTTCCTTGGAAATTAAAAAAGGAATACAAGTATTTTCGCGAAACTACATGCAAAACCAGCGATCCGGGCAAGCAAAACATGGTAATAATGGGCCATCGCACATGGGATTCACTACCGCAGGCCTATCAGCCTTTGCCAGGGCGGAAAAATATCATTTTAACGCATGATCCGAAATTTAAGTCAGCAAAAGATGTTACAATTTGTCATTCTTTAGATGAAGCGATAGCGCTTGCGGACAATAATATAGAAAAGATTTTTATAATCGGCGGAGGCAAAGTCTTTGAGGAGGC
>CAYHSM010000044.1:0-10074 GCA_964359325.1 uncultured Candidatus Peribacteria bacterium | reverse complement strand
TTATCAAATCGTTGATGCCGGGCGGCGTGTTCAAGAGGATCCTTTCATCATACCTGATAGTTACGGAACCTTGATCCTTGAGAGGATCACCAACACCTCTGCGAGAATAGAATAGATCGTAAACGTCTCCGATGAGATTTCCATTGATTGTGAGCGTGACATAGGACGAAACATCCAGTTGAGGGTTCTTAACTTTGCCATCTCCACTATCATCCAGATCTACGGCCATTAAGATGCCATCTATTTGTTTTACGCTATTATCAATTATGATATTTCCATCTATAACAATGAATGCGGCAGATGGGATTTGTTTGCTATTTGTGTAGTCGGTTGGGCCATATTTGATGTCCGAATTGATATACAGATCATGGCCGATTACTATATAAGTTTGGGCTGCAGGGACATTATCTGTTTTATTTATAATATATCCGTCTATTCCGTTAATTTTTAAGTCGCCGCTCTTTCTTACAAAGACTCCGCTTTTACTATTGTTTAGATTATTAAGAGCATTCACGCTCCCGATACTGTCTATATTTAGATTTTCTTCCCAACGCGAGATTCTTTTTACATTTGCGTTTATCGAATCCGTGATGTTTTTCTTTGTCCAGGCTTTTGAAATGTCTACTTCAAGTTCGCAAATGGTGCTTGAGAAGTTCTTTAAGACGTTGTTGTAGCCTTCAAGGTTATTTGCGGAATTGCTGTAGCGGCATACGTCATGTGACGGCAGATCAAGTTTTATGAAATCTTCCGGGAGGTCTCCGGCGCCGGTTTTGACGTTTGTTGGCGGCGTTGGAGGTTTTGGTTTTAGACATGGCCCATCGCAGGATTTAACCTCTGAACACTGGGCCACATCAATACCTGTGTCTATTACATCATGGAAGAATACATCACCGCCTTGGCGGGTTAGGATGTAAGGACAGATTGCGATAACTTTTGTGGTTGCGTCTCCTTCATAATCCTTGTTGCTATTTTTGCTTTTAGCTGTGAAATTTGCTTCGTTTTTGAATTGTTCACCGCAGGCTGCTACAAGCGTCTGACATTTTGCGTCAGTGATAGGATTTTTATATGTCATTTCGTATTCAACGCGGACTACCTCGATTTTCGGGTTATTGTCGTCGAGATTTTTGAAGGTTAATTTTTCGCCTTTGGAGAATTTGTTTATGATGTAGTCGTGGAATTCTTTTTTGGAAGGGGAGTTGTCATTCATCTCGATACAAGGAGAATTTCCGTTGTTGCATGCGTTTTCTTCATAATCTTTATTTTGGTAATTTTTACTGTTAAAGGCTAAGGTTTCATCCCCGTCATCATCAACAAAAATTATTTTCATATTGTCAAAATCCAGATATCCATTTGTGTCATCGTAAATGTTTCCAATAGTACCATCGGGTTTTAATTTGCTGTCCCAGATTTTTGCTTCTTTTATATCAGTTCCAACCGTAAATTTGATTACATATGTTACGAAATCCGTTTGGCCTGTAATATTGACAATGTCATCGGCGTTATTTTTCTTATTTTCCGGATAGGCAAATTTTTCTATTTCCGGTTTTTCTTTATCTTTTTTAGCTTGTTTTACGGAAATGGTGTCTCTACAGAGGATATTTCCCGAAGAATCTTTTATGTAATCCTTGCTGTCGCCGGTTGATGCCCAGACTTCTACCTCAGTATCTTCGTCGATATCCTCGAGCGTTTGTGATAAATCGCCATCATCTCTGATATGTTCGTCGTCACTTTTCCATTCTGCGTCGCCCTCAGTTACTTCCCAGTTATAATAAAGATTATTTTTATAGTTTGACGGGTTGGTGTCCACTGAGATTTGGAATAATTGTTCGTCGTCGTTGTTATCTATTTCCCAAGGAGAATCCGGCTCGGTGATTTCAAGATCCGTACATTCGTTGACTTGGCCTTTTGGATTTGGATTAAAGTTGAATGTCTTTTTACAATCCGAATCACTACTGCCAATCGCTTCTACGGTTAATGTTAAAGTGTCTGTGTTTTCACTGTATCCGTTTGGATGATATTCAAATGATTTTGCTATGTTACTTTTTAGTTCATTATTATAAAAAGTTATTTCTTGTTTGTTTGTTCCGGGCTGATCTATGCGGTTAATGTAGGCTTTTTTATCTTCCGGAGTTGTATTGCTGCTGAGAATTACTCTGATGTCTCCATTGTGGTTTTGGTAATTGCCCGTGACGTTGAAGACAGTATTGTTTGTTGTCTTTGGATTAAAAGCCGGATCGAGTTGCAGATCTTCACATGCTCATGTTGGAGGTTTCTCAGGGACTACAAGCGGAAACAATTTTGTACATTCCGGATTTGCGTATGATGTCGCTTTAATTTTTAAGACATCGGTTTTTGAAGTCGGAGCATTGATGAATGTTACCAATAAAACAGGTTCATATTCAGGAACTGTAATTTCGTAAGTTAATGAATTTGCCGGAAGGGTTGAAGATAGAAAATCAACCGTGAATGCTGTCGTAGGTAAAATTTTGATCATTGCTGCAATTACCGGCATCACTTGAGGATCAACTTTGATGAAAGCTCCATATTGTTTTTCAATTGTGTAAGTGATTGTTTCGTCACTTGCCAGCTCTGTGCTTAGCCCTGTTGTTACGGTATAGACTTTGCCTGGGTCCAGTTTTTCAAGATTACCTGCGCCATTAAATTCCGTTATATTCAGACCATCGAATTTTAAACAAGATTGTTTAGGCTGAGGCGGTGCTTCTTTTACCTCGATTTCTTCGTTACAGCTTAATGATTTAGTTGATGAATAAGCCGGATCCGCTTTGTTTATTTCCACTTTGACTTTGCCCGGTTTGTTTGATTCTTTAAATTGGATAGGGAATTGGCTGACTTTTGCCTGACTGTTGTTTATTGGAGCAATCAGCGCTTTCATTGATTCAAATTTCCCTCCGGCAGTTGTTGAAAGATTGAAATTGGTTGTATCTTCAAGAGATTTTCCATATTGATCTGTCGGTTGGATGCTTATAATCGTCGGTTGACCTACTGTTAATGGGCTTGCCGGATCGCTTAAGAGATTAATATTTTTGCAATATGGAAGTTCCGGCACAATATCAAAGTTGCGTTCGCATTCGGGATTTGTTGTATCTTTGACCTGTACATGAACAACGGCTTTGCCAGGCTTTTTTGCCCAGAAATAGACCTGAGTGCCGGCGTCTACAGTGATTGATTCAAAAAGGTTCATGTTGATTATCGGTCCGAGTGCGCTTTCGGGAGTCAAATTAAAGTCAATTGCGTCTGTCGGAGAGAAAGCTTCCGGTTCAATGTTGAAATTTACCGCAAGCAGAGTATTTGTCTGTCCGAAAGATTCCGGGGTCATTTTCTCGGGACCCGGATCCGGAGTCGGGAATGATTTTGGGATCATGCCTGAACTCATCCACTGTGGCATTTCGATTAAATCTTTGACTGCAAAATCTTGTAATTGTTGCAGGTTCGAAATATTTATTGAAATGTCTTCAATGCCAAATTGGCCGCTGATCAGTTCTCCGACTATGTCGATGGCTGCGTTTGCGGCATTCCCTTGAGCATTGCCTGCTATAAGTACGTTTGGATTGATTACTATTTGAGCGTTACCCAATACAAATGGGATTGCATTGTTTCCGGGATTTATTTCTGAAATATTTGCGGATGGATTATCAGGAATGTTATTTGGTTTTACTAAATAAAATTCGCCATAGCCCGCATCAACCCAATATTTTATTTTGTTCGGGAAGTTTTTGTCATCGGTTCCAAATCCTTGAGAGTTTAATACGGAAACCGTGTTTGCGTAGATTTTTTGCGGATGATCAACTTTAAGCTCTTTGCAGCTGATTTCTTCAATTGGGATTTTGACGTACGCATAACAAGAGCTGCCTATTTGTGCCGCAGGAATACCAATAAGTTCAGCTTTTACTTCTGCCGGTTTTTTACCGATGTAATAGAGCTGGAGATTAACATTGTTTACAGTCACTGTTCCTGTGCCGATTTTAGTGTATGTTCCTCCTTGTGCTGATCTCCAAAATTCTCCATTCGGATCATCTGCGGTCCATTTGATTTGTGCTCCTTGCGGGACTTGGTTTTGTGGAGTGAAAATCAAAGAATCCACTTTGACAGGGTATGAAGTTTTTCCGTTTATTATGACTGTATTAGGAGTAAGTTTGACTGAAAGAGATTGGCAGACGTTTGGTGGGGGAGGAGGCGGTTCTCTCCATACAGTTGCTACTGAACCAATTGGGAACCAGTAGAAAGTTTTTGGAGCAGTTGTAAATACGCTTTCTGTTGGATAGTTTGCGGGTGGTGTAAGATAACACCAGCCGTTTTGTGAATCATTTATATTTTCCGGGTTTGTACATCCTTTGCCAGAATTGGAAGTGTAATTTCCTTTACCGATAGCCAGGTCAGCCACTAGTGTGCGAGATGAAGTGGTGGCGCTCCAAATTTTGTCATTATCTTTGGAAGTAAGGTGTATGTTGAATTCCAGTTTTCTATTATTTTCGTCTGTAAAATCTCCCTCAGGGAAATTTTTGCCGTTATTTGCCCAAATTACCGGACGTCCTAAGTAAGTGCCATCTGATGCAGTTTGCGCGAAATTCCATGTGACAACAATATTATTACCAACAGTTGTTTTGCTAACTGTTGTTCCACCCCAAAGGTCATTGACTGTGCCTGAGCAATCCTCAATTGCTGCCATTTTTGTTGTATCAAAACCGCTAGGATAAGGGGTCTGACATTTTATTTCGTCCGGATTAATGGAATTTTTGCCGTCTGACTCAAGCGTTATTTCAAAACGATCCATGAAGGCTTTATAATAATAGTTATTGTCAAAGACAGTGTCGTTGTAATATTTATGATCGTGTCGTGTAATAGGCAGATTTTTGTTTTCTGCCCCAGCTTTTAGAGGATTATTTACTTCTTTTGGTGGCTGTGGAGCGTATGCATTAGGATATGTAACGAAATTTTTGCATATGTTGTTTAGATAATTAATATATTGATCTCCGCCCGGACCGATTGTTGCAGATTTGCTGCTGTCAAAAGGTTTTACCATTAAGGTACATAGATCCCTTGGAACAGGGTTGTAAGCTGCGTTTACAGCAGTAATATTGAAAATATTCCAGGCCGCAAGAAGAGTTCCTATCGTGAGGATTTTGAGAAGTGTTTTTTTGATATTTGTTTTGATCATTTTATTTTTAAATATATTTTATAAATGTTTTATCCTCACTCGCCGGCGTTAGCCACCGGAGTATCTTGAGGAGTTATGACGTTTTGTCCTGCTCCTCCGTTAGTTATTCCGCCTGTGCCGCCACTCGTAGAACCTCCCGGTGCGGTCTCTGTTTTTGGCTGCTCCGGTTCGGGTTCGGGCTTTGGTTTTCCTGCTTCTTCTCTGAATGCGACTCCAAGACCGGCTGCGGCGAGAATTTTGCTTAACTCTACGTCGATTACTTCATTTGTTATGTTGAATTTTGCGATGACTTTTCCAGTTGTATTCAATACCTCGACTTCTCCTGCTTCTTGTACGGCAAAGCTCGGATTTGTGCATTTTGAGTACGCGCCTCTCTTGATATCCGTGGACATTGTAATTTTTACAGTAAGGCCGGTTTTTCCGATTTTTCTTTCAAAAGTTGTGCCGTTAATTTGTGAATCTCTTACTTCCTCAATGAATTTTTTGTATCTATCAAGAGCGTCTTTGTGAGCTGTGGATGTTGTTAAAATACTTCTATTTTCGTAAATTTCCGTGATTTTATCGTAATCATCAAATCCCGTTGTGTCGTTATAGCTTAATAAGACTCCGGTTGCGAGTCCTGCAAATCTGAGAGCCAGCGGACTGTCGAGGAATTCATTGTCTTCGGCTTCGATCGGACTTGAAATTTCGAGCAGTACTTTTGCAAGCTCTTTTTCTTTAACTTCCGTTGATTGTAATGAATAATTTCCGGTTGTGCCTTCCAGAAATCCAAATCCAAGCAGTAAGTTTTGGGCTTTTGGTAAGGTTTCGTAGCTGACAATTTCTGCAGGTGCTCCCTCGATTTTGCCTTGTTCATTATATAGTCTGGATCCTGAAAATAGATATGCTCCCGCAGGAATATCCTCAACTTTAATTGTACGGAAATCGAAATCTTTTTGTTTCAGTTTTGCTCGTAGCGGGTCGTAAGTGTCGCTTATCAATTTATCAATCAAGTCTTTTGCGCTGGAGGTCGGTTGCGGATTCATTGTTTTAATTGTATTTTCGAATGTTGGAATTAAAACTCTATCTCTTACAAATTTGATTTTGGCTTCCATGTGTTTCAAGACTTCAGCGTTTAAGTTTTTGCCTTTTGCTGATTCCGCCAAGACATTTGTAAAATGATTGTTGATCAAATGGATTATTCCCAGATTGATTTCTTTTTCATTAAGATCGCTTAATCCTTTTGTCCCATTCGTGTGTTTTTGCAGGACTTGTACAAGAGCTTCCGGGTCATCGATTTTTGTTCTGAATTCTTTGCGGAAAGCTTCATCACTCCAAAGGTTATCTAAGTCTTTAAATAAATCTGTTCGTAATTCCAGTTCTTCGTATTTTTTAGCTTCCATAGCTCGACGGGCTTTTTTTAACGCTTCGCGTCTGCGGGTGTATTTTTCCTCAAATGCTTTTACTTCCGATTCATCCAGTCTGGCTGCCAAATCCGGACGTTTTGCAATAAAGTCTTTAGCTTCTTTTACTTGTTCAAGTATATTAGCATTGACGCTTGCATAGCCGGGGATTCTAAGAAGATTGATTTGCGGTTTTTTTGGATTATTTCCCGGCATGATGTCGAAAGTTTCTTCGTCTTCCAGTTTTTGTAAAAATTTACCCTCGAATCTTTGTATCCATGTGCTGTCTCTGTCGCCCTGGATAGAAGACCTTTGTCTTATTGTTATAACATCGCGCATGCTTGCGCTTCCTTCTGATACTTCAAATGGGAGTGAAAATCTTTCACGCGTAATTATTAGATCATCTACATTACCTTCGATTAAAATTCTTGAACCATCTTTTATTAAGGCCAGGTCTGTTAGAGTTGGATCAATGTGGATTTCTACGTCTTTACGATCCGTGCCGCGTACTTGTAATTCCATTGTGCCATTGTCATTTTGTTTAAGTCCCATTTCCATGCGTTTTAATTGAGAACTGTAAACGTCCAGGCTCGTTTGCCAATCTTTAAGATCAATTTGATCACTTCGTAAAAGACTTAATAGTTTGCCGTCACGACCATAGACCAGTTTGCCGGTTTGTTCTGTAAGTACAGTTATTTTTTTGCCTGCATCTATTTCTTTAACCGCTTTCTTTAACGCTTGCGTTACGCGGACATCCGATAATTCTTCCAGGATTTTGGCTATGGCTTTGCGGTTTGGAGTTGAAATTACAACAGAGCCCATTTTTATACCTACGTGAGGCACAGGTATCGGGCCGAGCATACCAAACCCGGCATATGAGATAAATGGGATTGGAGAATGAAGATCTTTAATTACATCTGCTGTAATTTGATCTTTTATTCCTTCGACCATATTGATTACATCCGTTTTTGTAAGTCCAAATTCTATCATGAGTTGTTCAAACGGACGATAGACTTGTGGAATTTTTTTAAGCGCTTCAAATTTGCCATCAATATCGCTTTCAGGTATTTTTTTCCATTCTTCCCATAGTTTTCCATAGTCCGTTTTACCTTCCGCTTCTTTAAGATCGCGTTCAAGTTGCGCTTGCATGTTCCATGATAAGCCAAAGCCTCCGCCCACCGTAGGGACGATACCGGCCCATGACCATCTGAAGCCTTCGAAAAAGTGGATATTTGGATATTCTGTTTTGATTGTTTGGTCAGCGCCTAAAGTCGCACCCATAGTGTCGATTCCTGCGCTTACTCCTGCTTTTAATGTTTCGCCTTCATATACCTTGACATTGAGTAGTAAGCCGGCAAGTAGATCTCCTTTAGTTGTTCCGCCAAGAGCGACGATTACTGTTAGACCGTCTACGTTGATAGGTATGCCTAATCCGCCGCCTTCAAATTCGCCGTTTTTAAACGATAGGCCTACGCCACCAAGAGTTTTTTCTCGAACTTTTTCTTGAATTTTTTTGACTTTATCAGGAGAGATGCCTGCGTCCAAAAGTTCCGATGCCAATTTTTTGAATAAAGGATGATTTTGAATGATCGGATCTTCGGATGATTCCGCTACCGCTTGTTTTGCATCCGCGACTTGTTCAGCAAATTGTCTGGCTTCTTTTAGAATGAAGCCGAGTTGGAAAGCTTTGATTTGGTCCGGAGTTATTTTTTTAAGATCAGTGATACGCATCTTCCCGAGTCTGTGATTTATCAATGTTGATAAAGCTGTTTTTCCCAATTTTAAAGTTTCGTTTTCAAACATGACCATGTTGATGACGCCGAGCTTAATGCGATCGTTTATCTCGTCTAAAATGGCATCTTTGTTAAACATTTTGATATCATTTTCAAAGTGATAATGATCCGGTTTGTCGTCATTATTTTCATCAACATTTATATTCGTCATGATGGCCAAGGCCGCTTTTGGACTATAACTATCTTTGAATAAGCCTTTTGATACCGTGAATGTATTGCCATCAATATCACTCATGGTTATTGTGTCTTTGCCGCCTGATAAAGAGGCGAGGAAATAACTCCATCCGCCTATTTCCAATTCATCCGGCTCAATTCCGCAAAGTTTACCTAAGGCTCCGAGTATTTCTTTTTGATCTTCCGGAAGCTCCTGTTCTTCTTTCTTTTTTGCTGTTTCTCTTGGATTTTCCAGTTTTGTGAATGCGTCTATTAAGTTAAGACATGGCACAATCACCTCGGTAAACATCAGGTCCAGTTGTTTTTGCATGTGTTCATTGGACAAGTTGCCGGCTTCTTTGTCTTTTAATAGTTTATCGAATATTTCCATAAAGCCACTCGCGCCTTTTTTCAGTAATGGATCCAGGCCTTTTTCCGTGAATATCGGAACTTCTTTAATGCTTTTAAAAACATCTTCAAATTCCACTTCGCTGTTGTTCCATTCGCTTATTATTTTTGCGGCTTCAGTCGCTGTTTGTCCTTCTTTGTGCAGTGACCATGGTGGTTTGCTCATTATTCCTTCGATTGCTTTACGTCCCGGCATCTTTTTCCATTTTTTGACTATTTCTTCTTCCGATATGTTTGCCAGGTTTGATGCGTCGCCTATGAGTAATGAGAAAGTTTTTTCTGTTAATTCTTTATATTTTGCGCGGTATTCCTCGATCTTTTCTTGTTCATCAAGTTCGTAAATGGTTTCTATTTTTCTGGTTTTGCTTAGTTCGTAAAATTTGTCGTAATCTTCTGGCTTGAGTTCTGCGCGCTTGATTGTCAGGATTGTGTTGATGAGGCTTTCTTCAGAGCCAAAAGGTATCGCTTTATTTCTCGGTTTCCATATGATTGGAGGCGTGGTTTCAAGTGTGATTTTTTCGATGCTTGCACTTGCCAAGATCGGCTGACATTTTTTTGCCAGGCTTTTTAGTTTTTTTAGAATTGTAATTGCGTCCTCGCCATTTTTAATTGCGGCTTGTATCTTCGGCAAAGCGATTTTTAGAGTTGAATATTGCTCTACGGTTAAGCTTTTTGGTTCTGTGGATTCTATTTCGGCTACTTGCAGTTCGGCTATTGCTTCATCGAAGTCTTTGACTTGTCTTTCGTTTGGAATTTCGAGCAACATGTCTTCGAATGCTTTTTTTACGTCTTTTTCTGAATGTTCTTCGAAGTGAAGCAATGGTTTTGCGCTTATTTTGGAGAATGCGAATTTGGTTGTTGTATCTCTAGGATTTCTAATTACAGTCAATATGAAAGGACTTTTTTTGCCATCGATTTGTATCTCATGGACTTGTCCGAGACCTAGGGCTCTTGAATCGGTCGAGATTTGGATCGTGCGTACTTCAGGACTTTGTGAGTCGGTTTGTGCTGTGGCTACGTCGGTTGCTATTGCTTGAAGTTCTTGTATTTTTTTTGCGACGCGTTCGTTCATTTCTTTTATTTTCTTTTCGAATTCTTTTTCTTTTGGTGGTTCCGGGGCTGTTTCTGCTGCTGCTTCTGCTGGAGCTGGTGCTGGAGCTGG
>CAYHSM010000043.1:0-10227 GCA_964359325.1 uncultured Candidatus Peribacteria bacterium | reverse complement strand
TTAGCTTTAAAAAACGGCAAAAAATTCGCGAAGGATGGAAGAAGAATTTATAAGATTAAGACTTAAGTCTATAATTTTATAAAACAGGATTTATCTTGGGAATATCTTGTTTTCAGTTCTTGGAAATGATCCAAGATTGAAGCGGCGGCTAAATCTCTGAGCTGACCTGAATATTTTTCCTTAGCTTTTTCCAACATACGCTTAACCGGAATATTATTTTTATCTATTGTAAGAATTTCATTGGCTACCTTGATGGCTTTATCGTATTTTTTTAATTTCATCAATGTATCCAAATGCTTTTCTCCGCTGTACACGAATTCTTTTGTTTGATCCGTTTCCGTGCTGAATTTTCTTTTTTTTATTTGTTTTTCCAATTCCTGGATACGTCCATTTCCTTTATCTATCTTTATCAATTCCTGAATGAAATTTTCGATAACGTCATATTTTGTAGAATTCAATAATTCTTCTTTTTCTCTTATTTTTTTCGCAATTAATTTGTCGCGAAAATCTGCTACGAGTTTTTTTACACTTTCATTGTTAGGATTTTCCCTTTCCAAAATATATAATTCTTCCATTAAAATTAAAGGATTATTATCGAGTAAATCCGTTAATCTTCGGTTTTGTTTTTTATTGAAGTCTTCCTGAAATTTTTCAAATTGTTTCCTATATAGAATTTCAGCTTCTTGATAAAGTTTTTTCATTTTCAAGCTGTTCGGATCGACTTGCAATAATTCTTTTAGAGTTCTTAAGATTTGCGAATATTTTTCCTCTTTCCAAAGAGGATTCAATCCTTCCAGTTTTTCTTTAATAATCCTTTCGTTTTCTTCCGACACAGCCTCTTCTATCTTTTCTTTTATTTTTATGAATCGTTTTTCTTCCGGATATTTAAGTAGGATTTCTTTACATAAATTAAAAGCATCCCTGTATTTTTTTTCGGTTAAGAGAACATTTATTTTCTGCTCGAATTGATCGAAGTATGCGAAATTTGGCATGGAAAGTTTTTGTTTTTTTGTTAACTATATTCTAGCACACTTTTTTAATTTTGTCAGCTGTTCTTTCTCTGCAGCGAGACGGGCTTTTTCACGTTCAACTATTTCCTTTGGAGCTTTTTTTAAGAATTCTTGGTTCTTTAATTTTGACTCCAGGCTTTTGACGAATTTTTCTTTGGAATTTAATTCGTTCTGAATACGTTTTTTTTGGTTAAGCCAGACCTTCGGTCCGGCTGCCAGCATGTCTTTTAGTGGCAAATACACCTCTATATCCCCTATGAAAGCTGATTTTGCTCCTTTAATTTTCGGCCCGTGAGTTTTGATTTCCAGAGATTCCAGCCTGGCTAATCGCATAATCGCCTCTCTTTTGTTTTCTATAGCTGCGGAATGTTTTCCTCCGTAGATAACAGCGTGTATTTTTTTTATCGGTTCGACTTTTGATTCCGATCGAATGCTGCGAATGCTCGAAATTATTTCATGAATAAATTCCATTATTTTGGCTTCGTCCTTGAAAATCAGATTTTTGTCATACATCGGCCAAGATTCGCTAATCAAAAATGATTTATTGAAATGCTCCCATAATGTTTCCGTAACAAAAGGCGTGAAAGGATGCATTAATTTAAGCGCGATTTTAAGCACGTAAATTAAAACAGCCGGATTTTTGTGCTCTCCCTTTGAAATTTCCAAATACCAATCGCAATATTTCTGCCAAATAAAATCATAAATTCTGGTTCCGGCGCCTCCGAGACGATGATTTTTAATGTCCACATCAACCGCTTTTATTAATTTCTGGAGTTCCGTAAGAATCCATTTGTCAGCGAATGATTTAACCATTCCAATTTCAAACTCTTTTTTCAAATCTTCTTTTGTAATATTCATCAATGCGAAGCGAGAAGCATTCCAAATTTTATTTACGAAATTACGATAACCAGCGATTTTTTCTTCATACAGACTCATATCATTCCCGGGGCTTGAACCTATTACCAAACTTAAACGCAATGCGTCAGCTCCGTATTTTTCAATCATATCAAGCGGATCAATGCATGTTTCAGGATTTGATTTACTCATTTTTTTGCCATGGCGGTCACGAATGAGTCCATGAAGATAAACCGTATGAAACGGGATACATTTTTCTTCAGGCAATTTGTCGGTTCTAAGCGCGTAAGTTGAAGCTAGTATCATGCGCGCAACCCAGAAAAATAAAATGTCATAACCGGTTTCCAAAACGTCAGTCGGATGAAAATATTTAAAATCTTCTGTGTGTTTTGGCCATCCCAGTGTTGCGAAAGTCCATAATGCGGAACTAAACCATGTATCCAAAGTATCCGGATCCCTGAACCATTTGCCTGTCTTTGGCTTCTCTGTGCCAAATTTAATGGCTCCTTTAACATTCAACAATTCGAGATCCAGACTGGAAACATCATTTTTTTTCTTTAATATTTTGTACTGTTTATCATTTACTTTATACCAAATGGGAATTTGATGCCCCCACCAAATTTGTCTTGAAATGCACCAATCCTTTAAATTATTTATCCAGTGAAAATAAACTTTTTCAAAACGTTTCGGAACTATTTTTATCATTTTGGTGCTTACTGTGTCCTGAAGAACTTCTTTTATACTTCGTTTTTTCCCTTTCCATAAAATAGCTTTTTTATTTACGTCGATAAACCATTGTTTCATTACTTGCGGCTCTATCATCCCCTTTCCGCGATAATTAACAGCAACTTTGTGAATATAATTTTCATCTATTTTCACCAAAAGACCTTTCTTTTCCAGCTTTTCAACAATTTTTTCGCGAGCCTCCAAAATCGGCATGCCTCCAAATTCTTTTGAAACGTCTTTGCAAATTCCGCCGTTAAAATCGATGATTTGCGGAGCAGGCAATTTGTGTCTTTGCGCTAATTCAAAATCCACAAAACTATGCGCTGGAGTAATTGTCATGGCTCCCGTACCAAATTTCATGTCGATACATTCATCAGCAATAACCTTACTTTTAATCGGGCCTTCTATCCATTCAACAGTGAACTCTTTGCCAATCAGATTTTTATAACGTTTATCTTTAGGATGGACCACTATAATTTTATCCAAAAATTTGGTCTCAGGCCTTGCCGTGCCAATAATTACAGGGCCATATTTAAAATAGTAGAATTTCGCTTTTTCCTCTTTATATTCCAATTCATCATCAGCAACCGTAGTTCTCATTTTGGGATCCCAGTTTACAATGCGACCGCCGCGATAGATCAATTTGTCTTTAAACATTCTCTCAAACAGTGTGTTTACAGCCAGATTCATGTCATCATCGAGCGTGTACTTTTCCCTACTCCAGTCGCAACTCGCGCCCATTTTTCGGATCTGATTTCTTATCGTATCCTGACTTAGACTCACAAATTTTTTAATTTCTTCCAGAAGTTTTTCGCGTCCGAGTTTTTGACGGGGATTTTTCGTACCCGCTTTCTGCAGATTTTTTTCAACAACACTTTGAGTGGCAATTGCGGCGTGATCCGTGCCTGGCAGCCAAAGAGCTGAGCAGCCCTGCATTCTGTTATAACGAACCATGATATCCTCAATAGCCAGCATTGTTGCGTGTCCGAGATGCAGCGTGCCGGTTGCGTTTGGCGGCGGAAGCGCGATAGTAAAAGGCTTTTTGTTTTTATCTATTTTTGGAGTGAAGGAACCGGAGTCCATCCATTTTTTATAGATCTTATCCTCGTATTTTTTGGCTTCGTAAGCCGGCTCTATAATAAAATTCATTATTTTGTTACTTTATAGGGATGATTTTCGTACGGATTTTAGCAGATTAATGCGTTGATTCCAACGCACAGCAGGTTGACAGTTCGAGCCAGTTAATTTATAATTTAATATAGATAAATAAAAATTTGATGGATCATTCGGCTCAAAATAAGGCTCCTGAAAATCTTTCACATCATTCTCCAGCGGAAAAAGTTGAAAGAAAACAGGAAGAAAATATAAAAAATGCCAAAGAAGTTAAAGAAGCTTCTGATTTGGGTAAGGCCGCTTATATTGAAGCTGTTGGTATGGATGAATCGGTTGAAACCACCGGCAGGGTTTCCGAGGTTTTAAGCAATACAAAAGAACAAGATTCCTCCGGTGCCGCTGCTGCAACTTCCAAAAAACATGTTGTTACTCCTGATCAAATTCGCCAAAATTTACTCAAGGATCTACCTCAGGAACCGATTATGAAACGTCAGATAGAAAAAGAAATTAAAAAAGAGATCAGTTATCTTCATAAAAAGGCCATGAGTATGCTCAGGTCTCCAGGCAAAATCAACTATTTTGAAATGACCAATTTGATGAAGAAGATTCGCGAACTTAAGGGTATTTTGATCACTTTAATTAAAGCTTCTTTTGAAAATTTGAAGACTCTGTGGCTGAGATATGTGCATGGTGTAATGTAAGAGAGTATCAATTGAACATGAAACTCATTGAAATTCAAAAAGACCTTGTTGCTCGTATAAATGCGTTAAAAAAAAAGAAAAACGCTGTAATTTTAGTGCATAATTATCAAAGGCCTGAGATTTATGAAGTTGCTGATTTTATTGGCGATTCTCTTGGGCTGTGTCAGGAAGCAGCCAAAACCACCGCGCAAATGATTGTTTTTTGCGGAGTGATGTTCATGGCGCAGAGCGCTGCCATTCTCAATCCTGATAAAAAAGTTATTGTGTCGGATACTTCCGCGGGCTGCGCTATGGCTGATATGATTGACGTGCGTAATTTAAAAGAATTAAAGAAAAAATATCCCGATGCCGGTGTTGTCGCGTATATTAATTCCACGGCTGATATAAAAGCTTTGTCTGATGCCTGTTGCACTTCTTCCAATGCAGCTACGGTGATTTCCCGCATGCCTCAAAAAAAGATTATTTTTGTTCCCGATCGCAATTTGGCTGATTATGTTGCAAAACAAGTTCCTGAAAAAAAGATTATTCCATGGGATGGATATTGCCCCGTGCATCATTATGTAAATAAAGAATATATTGAAGAGGTTCGTAAAAATTATCCCAAAGCCAAAATTATTACGCATCCGGAATCAAAGCCCGAAGTCATTGAGATGTCGGATTATGTGTCCAGTACAACCGGCATGATTGACTGCGCAAAAAATGATAAGGCTGAGGAATTTTTCATATTAACCGAGTGTGGGATGATTGAAAGACTACATCGCGCTTTGCCTAAGAAAAAATTCTACGGACTGTGTAATATGTGTTTTGATATGAAAAAAAATACTTTGTCTTCCGTGCTTAAAGCTCTTGAAACCGAGGAATTTGTTGTTAAGATAGAACCCAACGTAGCAAAAAAAGCCAAAATGGCATTTGATAAAATGTTTTTATGGACAGAAAACCCTTAAGGGAATACACACATAAAGCCGACAGTTTTCTTTCCATTGATAATGGACAATATAAACAGTGGGTTTTTAGATATACTTTTTTGGAATTGGAGAAAGATTTGAGCACCAAAGGAGATATTACTTCGAATAGTATTTTTGTTGAATCCAAGATCGTTACCGGACAAATTATGGCCAAGGAAGACGGTATTTTTGCAGGACGCGATGAAATTCAATATTTTTTAATTGATTCCGATCCGAAATTCAGACCAGGTATTAAAGGGAATTTCAAGGTGGATTTTAATGTTAAAGATGGTGGCGCTTTCAAAAAAGGAGATATTTTGATAGAAATAACCGCTGACGTTAAGGATTTACTGATGGTTGAGCGAGTTGTTCTTAATCTTATAATGAGAATGAGCGCAATTGCCACCAAGACGTATCAGATGAGAGAATTGCTCAAGAATTATGATGTTCTGATTACTCCAACCAGGAAAACTCTATGGGGATTGATTGATAAAAGAGCTGTTATTGTCGGTGGCGGCGGCAGCCACAGAATCAATCTGTCCGATGCGATTTTGGTTAAAGACACTCATTTGGATGTGATCGGCAGGGATTTCAGGTTGGTTTTGCAGAGAATTGCGGATAGTAAGGTGGATGCTCGATTTGTTGAAATTGAGGTTGAAAGTGTGGAAGAGGTTTTGGATGTTTGCAGGGCTTTTGGTGAATTTTTAGGATCAAAAATAAGATCAATCGGCGTTATTTTGATGGATAATATGAGCGCTATAGACACTGCAAAAGCCATGGAAGAGGTTAAAAAGGCCGGATTACATGAAAATTTACTGTTTGAGGCTTCCGGAGGGATTAATGAGAAAACGGCCTTGGAATACGCTAAAACAGGCGTAGATATCATTTCTATGGGGTGTTTGACGAGTGGGATTAGGGGGTTGGATATGAGTTTGAAGGTGGTGGGATGAAAAAAAATGATCTTCTCAAAAATTTATTAAAGTGATAAAATCTTGGCATGACAATCACTATTGAAAAATTCAAAAAGTATGAAAATGAATGGATTGCTTTGAATGAAAAAACGCAGAAAGTAGTCGCTTCCGGCAAAAATATTGCTCAGGTTCAAAAAAAAGCAGAAAAATCTAAAGATAAAAGCATTATTTTGAAGTTTATTTACCCATTCAATACTTATTTTGCTCCCTAATGATTTGTGATTACGAAGAATTAGAATTTTTTGATCCAAAAACCTCTAGAAAAGCTAAAATTTACCGTCCTATTGTAGGAGTTAATTTGATCAAGAGAGGATTCAAATTGTTTCCTATCGACTGTTTGATTGATTCCGGGGCAGATCCAATTATTTTTCCAATCGATTTAGCTCATTATTTTAGAGTAGATTGCAAGAAAGGATATGAAACAGAATTTCGAGTAGCTGATGGTGGATCAGTAAAATTCCTTGAAGTTTCGTATGAAAAACATCAGATTGATATTTTTATTAATGACGTTAGAGTTAAAGAAAAAATTTATTTTTCTAAAGGCCAAAAAATGCCGTTACTAGGACAAGATTTTTTTAAATACTTTAAAATTATATTTCAAAGGGCGAGAAAAAAGTTTTCTTTGGAGGCAATTTGAAGTTAGTAGGTAAAGAGCGGGATAAGGTGTTTTTGCTTACGCAAAAACCTTTTTTTATAGCCGTCCTTGGTCCTCGCTGCGCTCGGGGACGGCAGGAAAAATCGCTACGCGATTTTTCTGGTGGGCGAGGAGGGACTCGAACCCTCACGGTATTAACCACTAGCTCCTAAGGCTAGCGCGTCTACCAGTTCCGCCACTCGCCCAGATTGAATTTCAGAATTAGAGACATGCTGGAAATTACACTTTTCACTTAGAAATTGCAAATCTTAAAGAAAAAGCTAAAAATCATTTGACGAATTTGTCAAAGCGGTGTAAGTTAGGTTCTAACTTTTCTTTATCTATAAAATAATATTGCATTAAGCGCAAATTTCTTGCTTGACAATTATTATAAGAAATACTATCTTTTGACCATCAATTTAATATTTAACCATTATGGCTCCAGATCCATTAGCAACACAGGTTAATCTTGCAGAAGTAATTGAAGACATGTTTTTAGTTCTGACCAATAAAGAAAAAGATGTAATCGTTCAGAGATTCAGCCTGGATAATAAACCGAGACGTACGTTAGAAAGTATCGGTCAGCATTTTTCAGTTACAAGAGAAAGGATAAGACAAATAGAAAAAATCGCATTGGGCAAACTGCGAAGAACTGTTCAGACCACTAAACTCAATTTAGTTAATGAAGTTGCTGACAAAATAATCAATGAGAATGGCGGAGTTTTACTTGAGGTTAAACTTGTTAGCGAAATTTTGAATTTTATTAAGTCAGACGAAGATGTTGATGCCAACATAATCAGACTCGCTTTGAACATCAACGCCAATATGGAGAAAGTTGAAAAAACCAATGTTTACAGCCCATTCTGGAGGCTTAAGTCTATAGATTTGGGTTTCATTACCACATTGATCAATACCGGCATAAAAATTCTAAAGAAGAAAGGAGATATAATCACCGATGCCAAATTGGTCACGCAGATTCGACAAGCCTTAGACGAAAAATTATTAAATTATACGGATCCTTTGATTTTGTCCTGCATGGAGGTTGATAAGAGAATAAAGAGAATTGAAGGAAGTTTCGGATTGATGGTTTGGAGACATATTAATCCAAGAAGTATTCGCGATAAGGCCTATATTATTTTAAAAAGAGAAAATAAACCTTTGCACTTTGTTGAAATTGCAAACAAAATTTCCGAGGCCGGATTTGATAAGAAAGTTGTTACCGTACAGGCCGTACATAACGAATTAATCAGATACGATCAATTTGTTTTGGTTGGTCGCGGACTTTATGCATTAAAAGAGGCCGGTTATAAAAAAGGAACAGTTGCTGAAGTAATTGAGGATTTACTCAGACAAAAATCCACAATGACCAAGCAAGAAATTATGGAAGGTGTGCTTAAACAAAGACATGTTAAGAAAGGCACTATCTCCTTAAATTTGCAGAAAAATCCACAATTTGTGAGAGTCGGTCGCGCCGTATATAAATTGGACGAAAAAAAGAAAGCTAAAACTTCCTCTAGAAAATAAGTTTGAAGTGGACAATAATCTTGACTGTACTTTTAACACCATTTAATTATGAGTGATTGTATTTTTTGTAAAATAATAAAGAGGGAAATTCCTTCGGAATTTCTGTATGAGGACGAAAATTGCGTTATCTTCAAAGACATTCACCCAAAGGCAAAAACTCATCTTCTCATAATTCCAAAAAAACATATTCATTCCATTGCGGAGATGGAGGAAGGTGACGAAAAAATCGTGGGACATTTGACCAGATGCGCAAAATCAATCGGCAACAAATTAAACTTGTCAGGCTATCAATTACAAATTAATGTCGGCAAAGACGGCGGACAGGAAATTTTCCATTTGCATATTCATCTAATGTCTAATGCTTAAAAAAATGTCTTTTGTTAATTTACATGCTCACTCTCATTACAGTTTACTTGATGGCTTAGGCGCGCCAAAAGACATGATTATGAGAGCAAAAGAGTTGGGCTATCCGGCTGCAGCTTTGACTGACCATGGGGTCGGCTATGGTTTGATTGAATTTTATAAAGCAGGAAAGGCCTCTGGTGTTAAACCTATTTTGGGTTGTGAAATGTATATAGCTCCACGAACTCGTTTTGATAAAGAGGCAAAAATAGATACCAAGCCTTATCATTTAACGGTTTTGGCTGAAAATAATGAAGGATATTCAAATCTTCTTAAACTTATAACCAAAGCACATCTTGAAGGATTTTATTACAAACCTCGCGTGGATTACGGTCTATTAAAAGCTTATGGCAAAGGGTTGATTGCTTTATCCGGATGTATCGCCGCGCATCTCCCAAGGGCAATTTTGTCAGGAAATGAGGAAGAAATTCATAGAGTTATTCAGACTTATATCGAAATTTTCGGTAAAGAAAATTTCTTTTTGGAAATGCAGGACCATCCTTTGATTGAGAATCAAGGCATAGTAAATAAAAAGTTAAAAGAACTGGCAAAACAATATGATTTGGGCCTTGTTGTAACGTGCGATTCGCATTATTTAAAGCCAGAGGATAGCGATGCTCATGACATTCTCCTTTGTATTCAGACGCAAACTACCATACATGATGAAAACCGAATGCGTTACGTCGGCGATTATTCAATCAGGGACGTGAACGAATTAAAAATCGCTTTTGATGATTGTCCCGAAGCCATTACCAATACTTTAAAAATTGCTGACAGATGCAATGTGGATTTTTCTTTTGGACAAAATTTGCTTCCTTCTTTTAAAACTCCTCAAAATGAGAAGCCGGAAGATTATTTAAGAATGCTTTGCGAAGAAGGTTTGAAAGAACGTTTTGATGGCAAAAAAATACCTGATGATTATATGCAACGTTTGGAATATGAACTTGAAACCGTACATAAAATGGGCTTTGAGACTTATTTCCTGATTGTTCATGATTTTATTAAATACGCCAGGGAACAAAAAATTGTTGTCGGCCCGGGTCGCGGATCAGCTGCGGGCTCAATACTAGCTTGGTCACTGAAAATAACTGATCTTGATCCTATAAAGCACGGCCTTTTCTTTGAAAGATTTTTAAATCCGGAAAGAGTCAGCATGCCTGATATTGATATTGATTTTGCTGACATGAGAAGAGACGAAGTTTTGAATTATGTAATTGATAAATACGGACGTGACAATGTCGCGCAAATCATTACTTTTGGGACAATGGCTGCAAAAGCCGCAGTGAGAGATACCGGCAGGGCTCTCGGATATCCATATGCGGAAGTTGATAAATTGGCAAAAAGCCT
>CAYHSM010000042.1:0-10296 GCA_964359325.1 uncultured Candidatus Peribacteria bacterium | reverse complement strand
TCTTTTCCAAACAAGTTCATAAAGCCTGGCCTGATCTTTATCCAAAAACTTATTAGCCATGTCCGGAGTCAAATTAAAATCAACGGGACGAATAGCTTCATGCGCCTCTTGCGCGCCCTTACGCCCGCGATATCTGCGCGGCTGATCCAAGACAAACTGCGCCCCGAAATGTTTACCAATAGCTTCTTTCGCAGCTTTAAGCGCAAAATCCGAAAGATTCACGCTATCGGTTCTCATATAAGTAATAATACCCGTTTCTCCTCCGCCCATATTAACGCCTTCATACAACTGCTGCGCGATCACCATGGTTTTTTTCACTGAAAAATGCAATTTGCGCGATGCTTCCTGTTGTAAAGTGGATGTGATAAATGGCGGAGCCGGATATTTATTAACTTGTTTTTCTTCAACTTTCACCACTTTATAATTAGATCCTTCCAAATCTTTAAGAATTTTATCTGCCTCATCCTTATTGCCAATCATAACTTTATTTTCGCCTTTCCTCTGCAATTCCGCGTCAAAAACCTTTTCGGATTTTTGTTGAGAATTTACCCCCTGCTTTTCAAAAGTCCCAACAATATTCCAATATTCCTCGGCTTTAAAAGCAAGAATTTCGCGCTCACGTTCAACAACCAAACGTACAGCAACGCTCTGCACGCGCCCCGCAGACAATCCATAACGAATTTTTTTCCACAAAAGCGGAGAAAGTTCATAACCGACAAGTCTGTCCAAAACTCTGCGCGCCTGCTGAGCGTCAACGACATTTTGATCAATATCGCGCGGAGATTTTAATGCGTCTTTAATAGCGCTTTCGGTAATTTCATGAAAAACAATTCTGTGGATGGGAATCTTAGCCTTATCAACTTTAAGAGCGGCGAGTAAATGCCAACCGATAGCCTCTCCTTCGCGGTCCTCATCAGTCGCGATCCATAAATCATCAGCCTTGTTTAATTCATCCTTAAGCTGTTTAACAACCTTTTTTTTATCAACCGAAATAATATAATTGGGCTCAAAATTATTTTCGATATCAATTCCCATTTTGGACTTCGGCAAATCCATCACATGCCCCATTGACGCTAAAACTTTATAATCTTTTCCCAAAAATCGCGAAATGGTTTTTGCTTTAGCCGGAGATTCAACTATCACTAAATTTTTTGACATGCCTAAATTCTTATAACACTTCAGTCGATCAGTCAACTGAATTGCCAAAAAATGGCTTATACATTTGAGAATAAGTAAACGACCTTCGCAATAAAAAATTTACGGCATCCACAAGCCAAAAAAACGCCATCGAGACTCGCCGACCCCTCCTTTTCCGCTCAGAATAAGCCTTTTTTTCAAAATTCAACTTGCTTATGGGGTCTAAGTCCATATAATACGGATGTTTAAATTCCTTAACCAAACACACTATGACTAAGCAAGACTTAGTAACTGGTGCAGCACAATCAGCTGGTATCACAAAAAAAGCGGCTGGTGAAGTTCTCGATTCAGTTTTGACAATGATCACAAAAAGCCTAAAAGGTGGTCAGAACGTAACCATCACTGGTTTCGGCACATTCCGCGTTTCCAAGAGAGCTGCTCGAACTGGTGTAAACCCAAGAAATCCAAGCCAAAAAATCAAGATCCCAGCAATGAAGCTTCCAGCTTTCAAAGCCGGCAAATCTTTAAAGGATGCTGTTAGATAAATTTTGCATTAGCAAAATTTTTCCCACTTCCCAAAAAGCCCCGCTGTGCCCGCCTCTGGCGTGGCCTCAAGCGGGGCTTTTTTAATACTCATTTGCAATTTATTCCCGAAATTTGTATTTTACATCCATGGACCAATCCCTAAAAAATCTCGAACAAGAAGCTCTCGCAGCAGTCGCCAAATGCAATTCATTGGATAAGTTTCGCAATTTGGAAATTGAATACCTCGGACGCAAAGGAGGAAAATTAACGAATGTAATGAAAGGCATAAAAGACGTTCCCCAAGACAAAAAACCAGCCATGGGGCAATTAATAAATGCAACAAAAAACACAATTGAAAAAGCATTTGCTGACAAATTGCAAGAACTCGAAAACGCCAAAATGGAAAACGAATTGGGAAACGAATTTTTTGATACAACCGTCCCGGGAAAATCCCGCTACGTCGGACACATTCATCCGATTTCACAAGTTCAAGAAGAAGTTGAAAGAATTTTTAGCCAAATGGGTTTTTCAATTATGGACGGCCCGGAAGTCGAATCCGAATATTATAATTTTGAAGGTTTGAACATTCCGGCGGACCATCCGGCCCGCGACATGCAGGATACTTTCTTTGTCCAAGACAAAAACGCCCCAAAGCACGGCCGCATGGTTCTGCGCACACATACGTCTCCGGTGCAAGTAAGGACAATGGAAAAATACGGCGCTCCGCTGCGCGTGATCGTCCCCGGTCGCGTCTTTCGCTATGAAGCGACAGATGCCAGCCATGACACAACTTTTTATCAAGTTGAAGGGTTGTTAATTGACCGCGACATTTCCTTAGTGCATTTAAAAGGAATAATGGCTGAATTTTTGACACGCTTATTTGGAAAAACGGTAATGGTTCGTTTCAGGCCCGGATATTTCCCGTTTGTGGAACCCGGCGTAGAACTCGACTTTTCATGTTTGTTATGCAATGGCAAAGGTTGCCGTGTCTGCAAGCACAGCGGCTGGGTGGAATTTATGGGCGCAGGAATGGTGCACGAAAACGTACTTAAAGCCGGCGGAATAGACAGCAAAAAATATCAAGGTTGGGCATTCGGATTTGGATTAACCAGACTGGTAATGATGCGCTATGGAATTGATGATATAAGGCTATTGACCGGTGGAGAATTAAGATTTCTGAAGCAATTTTAGGTTGAAAAATTCAGGAAACAGCGATACAATACAACCATCAGGCTACCGATACTCTTGTCAATTTAAAAGCCCCTCAATGATAAATTGAGGGGCTTTTTGCATAATCAGTCATAACAAACAAAGTTACCCGCCTCAGGTGGGCTTAAAATCTTTGATAGGTTGAGTTGCGAAAATATAAATCTTATGTTGAATTAGTTTTTCGGGTCAACCCGAAAGTTCGCACAAGCAGCAAATCGTTCCCGGGAACGGATTCTAGCCCCACTCCCCGACCATCGTCGCCACAACAAGCGGCACAGTCTCCGCACGCAAAATCCTAGGCCCCAATGAAATCAACTGCGCTCCGGCATCCTCGGCAATCTTAATTTCCCTTTCCGTAAACCCACCTTCCGGCCCAACGCAAACAACAATTTCCGCAGGAACATTCCCATGCTTTTTCATTAAATCCGAAAATTTTATATCAACCCCGGGATGAGGCACAATCACCAAACGATCACTGTGGCCATCTCCCGCGCCTCCGCCACCAAAAAACTTCTCAAACTTACATTCATCCAAAAGCTCCGGCACCTTTCCCCTCCCCGACTGCTCAGCAGATTCCTTCAAAATTCTCTGCAACCGCTCCGTCTTCCCCAAAACTTTACGCTCGGTCCGATCAGTAATTAAAGGAATAAACGCAGCAACTCCCAGCTCCGTACCTTTTTGCAAAACAAATTCAAGCCTTTCCATATTCTTCAAAATCGCACAAGCAATCACTAACCGTACCGGCAGCTCGGTTTCACACAATCGTTTTTCAAGCACTCGTCCAATGATTTTTTTACCGCCCAAAACTGTAAGCTCCACATCATATTCATAGCCCGACCCGTCAAAAGCCACAATTTTCTCGCCAACATTAAATCTTAAAACTCTTATAAATTGATTAATCAAATAGTCCGAACAAACCAATAGCTGCTCATCATTAATATGATCCAATTGTGAAATAAAAAAACGATGCATGTGGCCAGACTACAAAAAAACTGGCGAAAACTCAACAAATCCATTAAATTACTCACAAGCGTTTAATTCTTACTTCACCCCATGCTCATCTCTCTAAATTGGCTCAAAGACTTTATCTCATTGCCAAAAAATTTAAACCCAAAAGAGCTCGCCACAGAGCTGACTTTGAAAACCGCTGAAGTTGAAAGTGTAAAAAATCAATCGCAAGGCCTGGAAGATGTCGTGATCGGAGAAATTTTGGAAATTCTTGCACACCCGAATGCTGACAAATTAAATCTCGCAAAAGTGGATATTGGCCGCAAAGAGCCTCTGCGCCTTATTTTTGGGCAAATGGTAACAATGAAAGTTGGAAATAAAATTCCAGTGGCAATTGCGCCAACCACTCTCCCTACGGGCATCCACATTGAAAAAAAGCCCATGCGCGGAGAAATATCCGAAGGCATGCTTTGTTTGGATCAAGAATTGGGACTTGAGCACGAAGGTGTATCAATACATTATTTCCCAAATTTAAAACCCGGGACGCCTATAGCGGAAGCTCTTAATCTCGATGATGTAATTTTAGAATTTGATAATAAAGCTTTAACTCACAGGCCGGATTTATGGGGACATTATGGAATCGCAAGGGAAATTGCTGCAATAACAAACGAACAACTCGTCCCGTATGATCCAAAAGTAAAAATCCCAACATTAGGTGAATCTCCAAACATACGCGTAGAAGATCCCAAATTATGTCCACGCTTCTGCGCCATTATTATCGATAATATAAAAGTTGAAAAATCACCTGAGTGGATGCAGCATCGTTTAAAAGCAGCTGGCCATGGAGTTCACAATAATATTGTAGATGTCACAAATTACGTGATGGCTGAACTTGGACAACCTATGCACGCCTTTGATAAAAGCCTCATTAATGAAGGAATTATCGTCAGACATGCCAAGAAAAACGAAAAGCTTATTTCTCTTGATGGGAAGGAAAGAACATTAACAGAAGACATTGGTGTAGTTGCGGACCATAAAGGAGCCATAGGTGTCGCGGGAATTATCGGTGGCCAAAATAGTGAAATTAATTCATCTACAACTTCTATAATTCTAGAAGCTGCAAATTGGCATCCATCAATTCTACGCAAAGCATCAATTGCCCTCGGCGTACGCACAGAAGCCGTTCAAAGATTTGAAAAATCTTTAGATCCGCACTGGGCAAAGCTAGCAATACTTCGTGCAGCTGAATTAATTTTACAAATATGCCCAAAAGCAAAAATAGCGGGCCCGATTACCGATATTCAAAATTTTTCACAAACTCCGACTGAAATCACCCTCGATATTGCAAACGCCCAATCAAAAATCGGCGCAAAAATTCCGACTAAACAAATAAAACAAATTCTTGAAAAGCTCGATTTTAAAGTTGCGGCAAAAGGAACCAAGCAATTCACCGTAACGGTCCCAACTTTCCGCGCAAGCAAAGATGTAAAAATAGAAGACGATTTGATTGAGGAAATCGCCAGAATATACGGCTATGAATCATTGCCTGCCCATCTCCCAACCCTCCCCACAAAACTCCCGATAGAAAACGCCGAACGCTTCAAAAAACACCGCGCCCGCGAATTTTTATCCTACGGACTCGGCTTTGATGAAGTATATAATTATTCATTTTACGGCCAAGCTGAAATAAAAAACTGCCTCCTCAAAGAAGAAGGCAACATCAAATTATTAAACTGCCTTTCCGCGGACCAAACCCATCTGCGCACAACTTTAACTCCAAATATTCTCAAAAATCTGCAACAAAACAACAAATATCTGGATGTTATAAAAATTTATGAAATCGGCCGCACGTACAAAGAAATTGGCGAATACATGCCGCTGGAAGAAAAAAAAATCACAGGCGCAATATCTATAAAAGGAAAATCCGATAAGCCATTTTATGAAGCAAAAGGAGCTGTGGAAACTTTATTCAAAAAATTTGCAGTAGCATTGCCGACTCCGATCAAAGAAATAAAAAACACGCCATACGCTCACTCTGGAAAGGCAATAAGTTATCTTGATAAAAATGCTCAAACATTGGCAACGGTTTTCATCATTCACCCTGTTGTCGCAAAAAATTACGAACTTGAAAATTTCACTACGGCAATTTTCGCAATCAATTTCACGGAGCTGATGAAGCTCTATCCTGAACCAAAAATTTATCAAAAAATTTCGCGATTCCCAAACATAGAAATCGACGTCTCGGTATTAATTAAAGGCACCACGGAAATTAAAGCATTACAAAACGCTATAGCAAAAGCTGACAAAGATTTAATCGTAAGCGTGGAACTTTTTGATATTTACAAAGGTCCGAACATCGATGCTGACAAAAAAGCCGTGGCCTTCAAAATCACGCTGCAATCCAATGATCGCACTCTCACTGATGCTGAAATGACTCAGATCCAAAACAAAATCTTCAAAAATCTGGAAGGGATTGGGGGAGTCATCAGGGGGAAATAAATTCAAAAACTTTTACACAAAATATTCCCATCCTGACGTTTTCCTTAACGCGTAAGTGATATCTATTTCGAAATATTGAACTAAAAGGTTACGCAAAGCAATAACATCAGCGGCCATCCTATTTCTTGTCCTTAATTCATCATTCTGCTCTCCGGCAACACGAAGCAATTCTTCAACAGGATACGGGAAACATCTATTTTCAATTAAATATTTTTTAACCCCGGGATGCCCCCTAAAAGACCCGCGCGCTCCAGGAAACCCAAAAGCGCCCCTTATTGCGCCTCTGATTTTTTCCCCCGTGTTTGTCACGGGTACATCCCCAAGATTTAAAACCCTGGCTATCACAAAAGACCTGACATCAGCGAACTCAATTCGTCTTAAAGAATTTTCTTGGCTAAAACCCGGCCCAATAAAACCTAGAACTCTCCGACGTTGGTCTTCAGGAATCAAATTAAGCGGAAAAATTTCAAAAATTTCCTCATCGAAATCCAGAAAAATTCCCTTCTTTGCATCGCGACCTACCGGAATATTGTACGGAATTTTTTCTGCCGGAAGCTTTCTAAGCACAAATTCCAATCTCGCGAAGCCATCGCCATAACCGGCATTTGGAAAAACTACCTTTTTATCTACAACTTCCGCCCCGATAGCGCTTAAGTAGCTTAATATTTCCAAAAACCCCTCCAGCGCCAACATTGAAGCAAGGAAATTAGTGTTGTCATACAGACCAAGCGTTTCTGTTGTATGAGCATCACCCGCAACGCAATGAACCGGGTCGGAAACATACAAATATTTACCATCCTTTGCCTTATCTCTAAATAATTTTATTAAATTAGCCCTTGGATCACTGGTTTCGTGCAAACTGTCAGCAGCAATTACGACATCTGCGGCAGGCAAAACACCAAGAGTTCTTTCGATAAACTCCGGGGATTTTTCTCCTTCGGGCACAGACGGCACAGGAACAGAAACAGCCCTAAATTTAGGACCGACTTCCTCAATTTTATCCCAAGCATTTTGCTCGCCAACAATTTCATGCTTATCAACAGCATCAATTCTCTTGATCTCTAAAGGTCTCATTCCTAACAATATCTTTTCAAACAACTTGGTCCCGCAACCAAAAGAACTTACTGTAATACCTTGCAAATCTTCATCGGAAACCCGTTGCTCTCTACCGTCAATAACCTTACGATTCTTTTTCTCGAAAACGCTACTTATAAGCTGGAGCAATGGCGTCACAAGCCTATTTGGAGCATCGGGAGCCAAATGAAAATCTATAAAAAACTGTAATTGACGATACCACGCAATGGCCTCAAATATATCTTTATATTGCTCATAAACACCATGCGCTCTGGCAAATGCGATTAAATCAAGCGTAATGAAATCTTCCTGAACAACTTTCCTTAATTTCGGTAACTCGGCCTTACGTTCTTTAACCAGGTTCTTACAAGAAAGACCCTTTTTAGTTGGCAAAAGCAAAGAAAGTCTCGCATCAATAAATTCTTTAACTTTTTTAGTGTCGCTAAATCGATCAACCAAAGCCAACGAAGGAGCAAGCATTCGTAACGGCCTTTGCCATCTCTCCGTTTCCGCAATGGAAGCATCTTCAGCTCCATAAATTTTTTTGTCAAAATCTTCCATCTTTTTCATTTCATCGGTAGAAAAACTTTCCCCGCGACAAAATTTTCTAACAAAAAAACCCACAAGCTCTGTTTCCTCGGATGAAAGCCTGTCTGCACCTCCGGCCCTTCCGGCAAGAATAGTTGAAACTTGACGCAAGACATAAGCTTCCCGATAAAATTTATCATTTTTAGTCAAAATATGTTGAGCTAGATGTGAAAATATAATCTGAAATGACACTGAGATCTGGGGATATAAAGAAACAAGCTTATCCAAGTACCCAAGTCCTAAATTTTTAAAACTAAATCTTAAATCAAATATTCTCGGACATCCCAACGCAAGATCAACCATGCAATCATGAGACATCCCGGATGGCGGTACTTGCAAAAAAACACGCTGCTCGCGACTCCAGCGTTCTAATATGCCTCGTCCTAAATTACGAACTTCAGCCTTTTCTGAGGGAGACGATTTACTATCTGTGCTTCTATAAAAACGAAGGGGCCCGGCTTTCTTAAGCTCAACTATAAGCCTCTTGTGGTTCAAGACGTCAGCCGAATCATGGGGAACCGAATCGGATGGAGTAATGGGATCGGGAGAATCAACAACAAAAGCTCCTTGTCTCAGCTCAGGCATAAGTTCAAATAATCTGCGCTGAGCAGCAGCATGGCTTCCATCCGCCCGTGTCCGCCAAAAATCATTCAATGGCTCAATTTTATCTCTAAGAGTCTTTTCTCCATCAACTTTTATATCCATTGGATTACTTGGAAAAAGAGGATCGTCTACCAAAACCTCTCTTGCTGCCACTCCTGCAGCCCCTGAAATCCCTTCCATATCTATTACGATCCCGTCGTCTTCTTCTTCAATGTCACCACCGGCCTCGCCTCCAACAGAATCACTTCCTTCGCCACTCTTCTCTTCTCCTCCACCCCCTGATCCGGCCATTACCAGCATCGTCGCCGGATCTTCACCAACCACCGTAACCATCTTTCCGGCCAAACTCTCCTCCCTCTCCTCAGCTCAAGTGTCACTAATACGCCGTAATGCATCCAAAGCAACCTCTCTCCTGGCGCTAACTATCTCTGGATCAGCACCACCTACAAACACAATATCAACTTTACAATCTGCCAAGCTCTTCCCCAAAACTCCTGGCGGCAAAGCAACTCTATTCTTTAAATTTCTTGGCTTCTTTGGCCCCTTTGGTCCCTCAGCACTACTCATTTTAAATTTGTTATTGACACATTCAAATATTGGAGGAAAATAATACTCGATATGCCAAAATCTGTCAATATCTGTTTTTTGTCAAGGCCAATCTGTAAACCTGGAACCTAAAATAGCCTAAAATAACAGCTCATAATAAATACGTCAAATGCCAACAGAGAACAATATCCTGGATAAGATCATGGATAGCGCAAACATAGTTAAAACTATGAATGAAAGCCTTTGGATTGGCGACCGTAACCATAAAACCGTTTACGTAAATCCAAATTTTGAAAGAATGTCAGGATATTCACTTGAGGAGGCCATAGGTAAAGATTGCGTTTTCTTTTTCGACGAAGCGGGAAAACAAACAATTGAAAACCATCACAAACTAAGAAAATCGGGAAAATCTTCACAGTATGAAGCGACTATGGTTACAAAAAGCGGAAAAGTCATACCTCTACTGATAAGCGGCTGCCCGACAAAAACGGGAGGCACCATCGGAGTTTTCACAAACCTTACGAAACTAAAAAGACTCTCCGATCAAGAAAAAGTTAATCAACAAATCCTTCGCTTTTCCACTGAAGCATTCGTAATCCTGGACAAAAATCGCAAAATCAAGCTATGGAGCAATGGCGCAAGTAAAATTTTTGGACATAAGGAAGAAGACGTCCTGGACCAATCCATTGACATTATCATTCCAAAAGACGAAACGGATGCCAATCAAAAAATTATTAATGAAGTTGATAAAAAAGGCCATGTAAAAAACATCGAAGGCCGTCGCCTTACGCAAAGCGGGGACATTATTAATGTCCTTGTTTCCGTAACCAAGGTATCGGATGACAAAGACAACCTGATTGGCTACCTCATCATTTATCGCGATATAACTCAACAAAAAAGAACAAGTGACGAACTTCAAAAACGCTTCGAAACCATCCAGGACGCCTACAAAGAACTCGGCCTGCAACGCCGCCATCTCGACTATCTTTACGAAATCGTAGACTGTGCGGTTAACAACGACACTTCGCTCGAAAATTTAGAAAAATTAATAGTTAGCGCGCTATGTTTATTGACCAAATGTGACGGAACGGTTTTACGTCTTTACGAGGCAAAAACAAATTTATTAAAACTAAAAGCTTGTTTTGGAGTAAGTCAAAAATGGCTCAC
>CAYHSM010000041.1:0-10362 GCA_964359325.1 uncultured Candidatus Peribacteria bacterium | reverse complement strand
CGGAGACGTTTACGATCTATTCTATTCTCGCAGAGGTGTTGGTGATCCTCTCAAAGATCAAGGTTCCGTAACTATCAGATATGACGAACGCATCCTATTGAACACGCCTCCCGGAATAAACAATTTGATCAATCTTCAACAGGCAATAGTGCCGAATTAACAAGCCCGCAACCCGAATTTCCCTTAAAAAAGCCTCTGGCTCATCCGGAGGCTTTTATTATATAATCTAAACATGCCGACCACAAAAAAAACAGTATATCTTTTCTACGGCGCTGACCGTTACTCAAGCAGCCAAAAACTTAAATTTTGGCTGGATGAATTTGTAAAAAAACACGGAGAAAATTCGCTTGAAATTATAGATGGTGAAAAACTGAATCCGGGAAAATTTTCCACGAATCTCGAAGCTCTCCCATTCCTTTCGGAAAAACGCTTGGTAATTGTCAAAAATTTTCTCTCTGAAGGTAAAGCTGATCAACAAAAACTCATTGCAACAGCAATAGAAAAAACACCGGATTTTTGCATCCTGGTTTTTTATGAAGAAGAAATGCCTGAAAAGATAAATCCATTACTCAAAAAAATCGCAAAAATAGGATATTTGGAAGAATTTAAAGCTCTTTCACCAAACGAAATCTCAAAATGGATATTGGACAAAGCCAAACAAAGCGAACAAAACGAAATAATCCCAAAAATCAAAATCGGTTTTGCCGCAGCAAATTATCTGAGTCAGTACTGCGGCCCGGAACTCTGGACAATCTCAAACGAACTTGAAAAACTCACATTTTTCGCAAACGGCCAAGAAATAACAAAAGAAATGATTGATACGTTATGTATCCCCTCTTTAAGCTCTTCAATTTTCAAATTAACCGATAACGTCGCGCAAAAAGACACCAAAGAATCCCTCAAAACATTCAAAATATTAAAAGAAAGCGGCGAAGAACTTACAAGAATATTCTTTATGCTGGTCAGGCACTTCCGTATATTGATCCAAGTGCACGAACTCATCAATAAAGGCGAAAATTCTTTTACCATAACAAAAAAACTCCAACAACATCCTTTTGTAATTCAAAAAACATCTTATCAGGCAAAAAATTTCTCAAAAGAAAAGTTGGAAAAAATTTATCAACAATTTCTGGAAATTGATACGAAGGTCAAAACCGGTATTATCAAAAGTTATAAAACGGATGAAAAAGAATTTGAATTGGCGATCGAGAAATTGATAATCGATTGCTGTAAATAATTAAGATACAAAACATGGAAAATCAACTGATAACAGTTCTGACAAATCTTGGATTAACAGACAAGGAGGCAAAAGTCTACCTGTCATTGACCGAACTCGGGACAGCGGTCGTCTCGGATATAGCTCGCAAAGCAGGCATTAATCGTGTGACGACTTATGACATTCTGGAAAAACTAAAGCAACGCGGCATGGTCAGTTATTACACTAAACAAAAAATTAAATATTTCAGCAGTATCAAGCCTGAAAACTTACTTGAAGAATTTGAGAAACGAACAAACGATCTTCGCGGAGTGATGCCTAAATTCAAAACCTTAACCGGAGAGATCCGTCATCCTCGCGTCCGTTATTTTGAAGGTCTGGAAGGAATAAAAACAATATACGCAGACACATTAACAAGCAAAACCGAGATCTTAAACTATTCAAATTCATACGAAATACGTAAAAAATGGCCAAATTACGACCGGGAATATGTGGAGAAAAGAACAAAAAAACAGATTTATCTGCGTGGCATCTGCCCAAAAGACAAAGATGGCGAGCTTGTGCAATCCCAAGACAAAAAATATAACCGCGAAATGCGCTTAATCCCCTCAGCCCAATTTGATTTCACAAACGAGATCAACATTTACGACGACAAAGTGGCAATTATTTCTTTCAAAGATGAACTTATCGGAATGATTATTGAAAGTATGGAAATAGCAAACAGTCAACGCGCGATCTTTAATATGTGCTGGCAATTCGCATCTTTATTTTGATTTCTCCAAGAAACTCGCCACTTTTATACATCTCCCCTCTTCAAATTGCGGAGCGATAACCTGCAACCCAATAGGAAGTCCTGCTTTTGACATACCTGCCGGACACGCCAACGCGGGAAGGCCGGCCGCATTAACTGGAATAGTCAAAGCATCGGCCATATACATAGCCAAAGGATCATTTATAAATTCTCCAATCTTAAACGCGGGAATCGGTGCAACAGGCCCAATCAGCACATCAGCTTTCTCAAAAGCTTTGGCAAATTCATTAATAATCACAGTGCGCACTCTCTGGGCTTTTTTATAATAAGCATCATAATAACCCGCTGACAAAACATAAGTCCCAATCATAATGCGTCGTTTAATCTCATCCCCAAAACCCTCCCCCCTGGCCTGAAAATAAAAATCAACAAGGTCTTTTGGCTCTTTTGAAGGCTTTTTGCCATAACGAATCCCATCAAAACGTTCCAAATTCGCGCAAAGCTCAGCAGGCATACAAATATAATACAAAGCCACGGCATATTTAGTTGAAGGCAAAGCCACTTCTACAATTTTAGCTCCCGCTTTTTCCAAAACCTTAACTTTTTCCTTAACAATGTCAACCACTTCTTTCTGCACTCCCTCCCCAAAATATTCCTTAGGCAAGCCGATTTTCATACCTTTAACATTTTTGCCCAAAAAACTGCTGTAATCAGGCACTTCTCTATCAGGCGTAGTCAAATCCCTGCGATCTTTACCGGCAATTACCTGCAAAACCAAAGCAATATCCTCCACGCACTTCCCAAAATTTCCAACAGTATCCCATGAAGAAGCCATGGCAGTAACCCCGGAGCGACTCACTCGCCCATAAGTCACCTTCATTCCATACACTCCACAAAAAGAAGCGGGACAACGTATCGAACCGCCGGTATCGGTACCCAAAGAATAAATACACATATCTGCAGAAACCGCAGCAGCGCTACCTCCAGATGACCCTCCGGCCACGCGACTCAAATCATAAGGATTTTTTGTAGGCCCAAAACAAGAATGTTCGGTTGAGCCTCCGCACGCAAATTCATCCAAATTGGTCTTTCCCAACATAACCATGTGCTGAGCTTTAAGTTTTTCAATCACAGTTGCATCATAAGGCGGCACAAAATCACTTAAAATCAAAGACGCACAAGTTGTCTTAACTCCTTTCGTATTTATAAGATCCTTAATCCCAACCGGAATCCCGGCCAAAACCGGCAAATCATCCCCATTTGCCAACTTTTTATCAACAATTCCGGCCGCCATGGCGGCCCCATCTTCATCTACGGTAATAAAAGAATTTATATCTCCATCTTTTTCACCAATAGCTATCAAACAATCATCCAACAGTTCTTTGCAAGAAAATTCCTTTGCGCGCAACCCTTCAGCAGCCTCTCTAATTGTAAGTTCATTTAATTTAGCCATAATTTATTTCACAGCTCTTAAAACTCTAACCTGACCGCTGTCCACCGGAAGTTCACTGCACTTTAAAAGTTCGTCTTTCCCGCTTTGTCCCGGAAAAATCCCATCTTCCTCCATAACACTTCTCAATCCTGTGACCTGGCTTGTTTCAGCCACTTTTTTGGTATCAACTTCATTCAAAATATCCATATAATCCAACACGGCGGAAAGCTGCTTACCAAATTTTTTAACTTCCGCATCAGTAAGCTTAATCCTGGCCAATTTAGCCACATGTTTGACTTGATCTTCACTAAGCATAAGCCAAATATATCAGAATTCTTTGCTATCACAAAATAGAGAATATATAATCCGAATACACATATGAATACAATTCTGAACATAAAAAAAGTTGCCCTGCTCTTTTTCGTAATAACAGGGATACTCCATCTAAGCTCAAGCATATTCATCGCAAACGAACTTTACATTAAACCGGCCTTCATTCTTAACAAAACAATGGACATCCCATTCATAATCACGGGGCTGATTTACGGACTGTCATCTCTGCGATTAACATTCACAAATCCGGAACATGAGCACAAAACACTGGACATTATTCTAATCTGTGTAATTATAGTGACCCTACTGGGACTGATAGCCATAAATCTGTTCCTGCCGGACTTAAAAACGTAACAGCCCGCCTCAGGCGGGCCTAACAAAACACAATAACATATGTATAAAGAAAACAAAACTTTGGTTATGATTTTCGGCACGTTTGATTATCTGCATGCCGGACACGAAAATCTTTTTATCCAAGCAAGAGAACTTGGCGATGAAATAATCACAATAATTGCCAGAGATAAAACGGTAAAAACCATAAAAGGCGACTATCCGGACCACAATGAAAAAGAAAGACTGGAAAATTTAAAAGCAACGGCCTGGTCCGATTATATCGTTTTGGGAAATCTCAAAGACAAGACAAGCGTTATTAAAGAATATAAACCGGATGTTATTGCCTTGGGATACGATCAATTCGCCTTCACTTACAGATTGGAAAAATTTTTCATAGACATCCGTCTGGACACAAAAATCGTACGTCTAAAACCGTACAGACCGGATATGTATAAATCTTCGATAATTAGACAGGCCCGCCTCGGGCGGGCCAACATTCCCACTTTTCCCAATAAAGAGGTTAATGTATAATACGACCCGAAAAGCAAACCCCTCATCATGCAAAATAAACCAAAAGTTTTATATCTACTTGAGAAAAGCCTCAAACTTGGCCTAAGCAATATTTGGCGCAACAAAATTTTATCATTGGCGACCATATTTGTAACCGGCACGATTCTTTTTATTTTCAATATTATTCTGGCGATTAATTTTATCTCTCAAGATGCTCTTTCCGATCTAAGCAAAAAAATCGACCTCACTGTCTATCTCAAAGAAACCACAACTCAAGAGCAAGCGAATACAGTAATCAATGACTTAAAAAATTTCAAAGAAATTGAAAATGTCGCGTACACTTCCAAAGAAGATGCCTTGAATCAACTCAAAAGTACACATCCGGAACTTTCTCTCTCTTTTGAAAAATACAAATTGGGAAATCCCCTTCCGGCAAGTATCAATATAACAACCACAAACCCAAAATATCATAAACCGGTAGCTGACTTTTTAAATCAGGATAAATACAAAATATATCTTTCAAATATAATTACAGACAGTAATAATTCCGCGAATAGCGCGATAATCTCAAGCGTCTCAAAAAACCTTTTAAAGCTGAACGATTTTACTCATCAAGTCATCTTCTGGCTTATAATTATTTTCATAATAGGCGGCGCATTGATCATTTTAAATGCCTTGCAGATCACGATTTTTACGCGCAAACACGAAATCGGCGTAATGAAACTCGTTGGTGCGTCACACTGGTTTATACGTTCGCCTTTTATCATTGAAAGTATTATTTACGGAACATTGGCGGTAATTTTAAGTTTCATTATGCTTTTTGCATTAACGCAAAAAATCGAAATTCAAAATACAAATCTTTGGAATTATTATTCCGGAATAAATTTTCTGACAATCTTTATAATCGAACTGGCAGTAACAATTTCATTAAGCATTTTTAGCTCAATTATCGCTATTCACGAATATTTGAAAAAAGATTTACTGGAAAATTAATATGAAAAGCCAAAACGTAAAATGTATTATCCTGGGCCATCAAAACCTTGTCGAATACGACAAATTTGTTTTTTTATACACGGAAGAATTAGGAAAAATTAAAGTGGTGGCAAAAGGAGCGCGCAAAATAACCAGCAAATTTATGGGGCATCTGGAAACTCTGAATTTTGCAATCGCAGAAATTTACATCGGCCCAAAAAATATCATTCTAAAAGAAATTATCACAATTAAAAATTTCAAAAAAATTCGCAACAATTTGGAAAGACTTAGAGCGGCTCTGCAAATAGCGGAAATTACAAATCAAATCATTTACGAAAATCAAAAAATCGAAAATCTGTTTGAATTATTAACCGATGCAATGAAGCAACTCAGTATATCCAATAAGCCACTTCTCGCAGCGCAAAGCTATATAGTAAAAATACTCGACAAAGCCGGCATGATACCGGACTTTAAAACTATAAGCACAAAAATAGACAAAAAATATTTAAAATTTCTACACTTTTTAAAAACGCAACCAATACAGGAGACAGAACGCATAGCCATCGACAAACACGAAGAACAGATAGTAAATGGTCTATTCCAAAAACTTATTGCGTATTCGACCTACTAAGGAACCTAATTAAACTTATCCTTTCGTACCGCCTTAACCACCCCTTCAATATCTTCCAGCCTATCAAGCAATATATCAAACTTATCCAAATCATCCAATGCAAGCAAAAAACAATCATGGTATAAACCATTTTCAGCTCTTTTAATGCTGACATCCAAAATGTTTATTCCCATTGTTGCAAGAATCGACGAAATATCATGAAGCAACCCAACGCGCGACATAACTGTTAAATCAATACCAACCTTAAAGCCGGAAGGCACTGCGCCCTTATCGCCCTTCCATTCAGCAAAAAGTATTTTTTCTCTCTTCAAAGAATCCAACTTGGAACAATTGGCTTTATGAACGCTGATGTGTTTTGCGATAGTTACATAAGCCAAAATCTTATCACCAAATTTAGGTTTACAACATGCCGCAATTTTAATCGGGAACCCTGTCTCTCCGGCTACAACAACTTGATCTTCCAAGCTTACGGCACTCTTATCACCAACCAATTCCGGTTCAGCTCTGGATACAATCATCTTGGTCGGCAAAACTTTCTCATAAGGATAAATTTTACGCACAACATCACTGGCCATCCTGGTCCCTCTCCCAACCTCCTCTAGTAAAGTTTCTCGCTCCGCCACTGTCAAATTGCCTTCGCCATAATCCTTCAACGCAGAATAATTCTGCTCCAACGAAGGTTTATTTAAGCGCTCAAGCTGAGCATTGATAAGTTCCCTGCCCTCCCTGACATTTTTATCTCTATTCAAGCCGCTAAACCACGCTTTTATTTTATTGCGGGCAAAATTGGTTTTTACAACAGACAACCATTTTAATTTTGGAGTTGCATCCTTTTTAGTGATAATTTCAACAACATCGCCATTCTTTAATCGAGAATCAAGAGGCACCATTATCCCATTAACTTTAACGGAAACGCATTTATTCCCAATATCCGTATGCACGGCATAAGCAAAATCCAAAGGAATCGCATGAGCGGGCAAATCCTTAACCTCGCCGCGCGGAGTTAAAACAAAAATTCTATCTTTAAAAATATCAATTTCAACTTCTTTCATTACTTCGGACTCAGCTCCAAAAAACTCATGAATCTGCTGAAGCCCCTTCACCCAATCAACATGATAATCCAAATCGCGTAAATTAGATGATCTCTTGGTTTTATAAAGCCAATGAGAAGCGACACCATACTCGGACTCGCGATGCATTGCTTCATCTCTAATCTGAATTTCAACAGGTTTATCCATTCCCTTTGGCCCAAGACCCAAAACAACCGTATGCAAACTGCGATAACCATTGGGTTTGGGAACAGCGATGTAATCCTTAAATCTGCTGGAAATCGGCTTCCATTCACTGTGGATCAACCCCAAAACAGCATAAAGATGATCAACTTGTTCTTGATGAGGCAAAATCACTCTGATAGCAAAAAAATCATACAATTCATCAACATCATTCAAGCCCTTTCGAGTCAACTTCGCATAAATACTGTAAACATTTTTAATGCGTCCCTGAATTTCGGCTTTTATCCCGCGCGCATCCAAAAAATCCTTTAATTGTTGCTGAATTAATTCAATCGGAAATTTTTTACTTTCGCTGAAATATTTCACTTGTGAACTGAGACGCTCATATTCTATAGGATGCAAATACTGAAAAGATAAATCTTCAAGTTGAGTTTTAATTCTATAAATACCAAGGCGTGAAGCTATAGGCACATATACGTTCATGGTTTCCTTGGCAATCTGTACTCTGTTTCCCACGTCAGGCGAATTAGCGAAATGTTGCAACGCACATAATCTATGAGCCAGCCATATCAAAATAACCCTCAAATCTTTAGCTAAAGTCAAAAACATTTTTCTCAAAACTTCCACCTGCGCACCCTTATCATTTTCCGCATAATTCAAGCCATACAACTTTTTAAGCGCACCCAAAAGGCTAAAAACGCCCTGTCCAAAATTATCCCTGACACTGTCATCACTGATCAAAGAAACCACATACAAATCATGAAGCAAAATAGCTATAATCATGTCTTCATCCGGCTTTAGAGGCAGCAAAATATCCAAAACCTTCATTGCGCAACACTTGTTTTCTTTAAGATCATTATGTTTCTCACTCGCAAAATCAAAAGCTTTCAGGATTTTGACTTTATCAAAATCCTTATTATAACTACCAATTTTTTCCAATATCTCTGGAGTCATCGTAAAGTTTAACTAAAATAAAAAGCCCTATATGAGATTCTTATTATAATTCGAAACTCATGACTTGACTAGAGAATTTTGAAAAATATCCCTCTTTATTCAAGAGGAATAATCGCGTCAATATCAGATTTCTGGACGTCAAACACTTTAACACCTTTAATTAACGCTTCGGTATTGGCAGCCACGTCTTTAAACTTCGGACGTATAAGATTTAAAGAATTAACAAACATGGTTCTTAGAGTATTTTTCGCTCGATATTCGGCTTTCAACCTGCCGGATTCATTAGAAGAAGTTATAAAAGTTTGCAAAGTATCATAAGCCGTCTGCCCGTAAAAACTTTGTAAATATTGGAAAAAAGCAGCTTCATACTGTTCATTTTGTAAAGTCACGGCATTGTACTGCGCATCAACACTTTTCAGATCAACTTCGATATTCTCAAATGCGGCCATCCCTTGCTGAATCAAATCATCCATTTCTTTGAGATAATCATCAAGCGCCTTGCGCCTATCAACAGACAAATCCACTAAACTGTACACATCCACATTATAAATATTGTTTATTTTCTCCAATAATCGAACGTATTCAACGAACTGTTCAGCTTTTAAATCCGAAATTTCTCCAAAAATAAAACCGGAAAATACTCCACCGGAATCGCCAAAACTACTTATAGATTCAGCCTCAATGGGTGTGATAACAGCCTTAAATTCCAATCCGAAAATATAAGATGAAATAATGGAATATGGATTAAACCCAACGACTTCGATTCCGGAAGAATCAGGCTCCTCAACATTTTCAGGAACAGCAGTGGTACTCCCTCCACCACCATCAGACTGAAAAATCTTATAACCGCCAAAAAGCAAAAATAAGCCGATAATTATAACTAAAACAACAGATATCAATATAATAAAAGCTTTTTTCTTTGTAATGCCGGCCTGCTCAAGTATGCTCCAGAAATCTTCTTTAAATTCGCCAACCTCACTACTATTTCCATTATCAATATTCTCAGGAAAAACAGGTTCTATTTTTCTTTCCACATCCTGACTTTCTACGGTTACATCAATAACTTTTTCTTTAGAATAAGGCTTGTCATGATCCTCCATAGCGGGCTCATTAGAAATCTCTTTAACATTTGTCACCTCAGCTTCATGAACTTCACCTTTATCGAACGGCGACTTAACTTCATCATAAAAAGCAGCCTCAACTTTAGGTGCTTTGCCAATCTGATCCAAAGGCTTATCATCCAAAGCCTTGGTATCCAATGGTTTAGCGGATGGTTCCATTTCAAAAGGATTTATCGGGATTACATCATCTTTGGATGATTTATCTGTGAAGTCATCAAATTTGTCAGCCATTTTTTCCCTTTCTTCTTCTTCTTTTACTTTCTCTTGTTTTAATTTTTGTTTAACGACTGGTTCATAATTTTTTGGAGGTAAACCAAAAGGACTGACAGATTCAACAGGAGGAGTTGGAGGAATTGCTTCAGGCTGCACAAAAGGACTAACCGGAGCAGCAGGAGGCGTTGAAGGAGCAAATGAAGCATGTTGTTTAGGTCCAACCGGCTGCTTAAATTGCACGTCCTTATTAACCATAGCCTCGCCACCATGTCCTTTTCCCCTTCGTCTGCTTCTATGTTTTTTTTTATGCTCTAAAGGTACTCCTTGAAGATTATTTCCAAATTCTTGCTTAAGTCCGCTGATTTTATCCTTTGCAACAGCACCTTCAATCTTATGCCACATCTTTGAAGCATAATCTCCATCATTCTTTTTATCATTAGAATGAAGATTTGGCTGTTTCCCTGGCTGTTTCAAGCCATTATCTGCATTTTGAGCCTTATTATCTCCATGAATTGGCTTGTGATCGTCTTGTGGCATGGTTTAAGTATAGTTTTATCTATCAATTATACCATAAAAAAGGCTAAATATGAATAGCCCAAGCTTTTGTCAATACCCACGATAGCCAAAATCCCAAAAATTTGCTATAATATCAGGATAAATTTAA
>CAYHSM010000040.1:0-10739 GCA_964359325.1 uncultured Candidatus Peribacteria bacterium | reverse complement strand
ATTGATGGCGACCCGGCACTAGAAGCCGAAATGGAAACCAAATCCGGGGACAGAAGAGACACCCCTCAAGTATTCATCAACGGTCATCACATAGGCAGTTTTGATGATCTCAAAGCCCTGGAAGCCCAAGGAGAGTTGGACAAATTATTAAATACCTAAGTATATGTCCAAGTGGGTGATTTTTGCAGGATTTATTGTCGCAGGAATCCTTCTTTATCAATTTAATGTTGAACGCATAACCACGGTTGATGTTGTGAAATTTTTGGCTGAAAATGCCCAGACGGTACCCGCCTCCGGAGGACAGAAGGCTGATCAAAAATCCGTGGTTCAGTCTAAAAATAATACGGGAAATATAAAGGGCACCGATGGAAACACAAAGGTTGTATCCAATAAAAAAAACAAAAAACAAATCAAAGAACCCGAAGACCGCAACCTCACCATCCTCGCCTTTGGCGACATAATGCTTGGAAGATATGTAAGAGTGATGATGGATGAAAACGGAGCGGATTATATTTTTAATGGCATCAATAGTCCTGAAAAATTTTTGCAAGGGGCCGGATATGAAAACGGCGCTGATGTAATTTTTGGAAATCTCGAAGGTCCCATAAACGGCCAAGGCAAAAAAGGCGGCACTTCACTGGTTTTTTCTTTTAATGAAGATATCGCTCCCCTGCTCAAAAATTTCGGATTCACTCTGCTTTCAATCTCAAATAATCACGCGCTTGATCAGGGCTGGAAGGGACGGGATACGACTATCTCAGCATTAGAAAATAATGAATTGGGCTGGTGCGGACATCCTACGGACGCTGATCCGAGCAGTGTTTACTACAGTCTTGTTGGCCAGGAAAAATTCGCTTTTGTGTGTTTTCAGGATGTTACGCATAAACTCGACGATGAGGCGGCAGTTGAATTGATTAAGGCCATTCGTCCGAGCGTCGATTATCTTATTGTTTCCATACATTGGGGCATTGAATATAAACATAAACCCGATTCAAAAAGCCAAATCGAGCCGGGTCATGCTTTTATTGATGCCGGAGCTGATTTTGTAATCGGCCATCACCCGCATGTTGTTCAAAGTTTTGAAATTTATAATGGCAAAGTTATTTTTTATTCTCTTGGGAATTTTATTTTTGATCAATATTGGTCCAAAGATACGCAAGAAGGCCTGGCCATAGGTATTGAATTGGATGACACTGACGGTGACGGAGGAGGCTGGTTCGGCGACTATGGCGATCCTTTCAGAACAAAAATCAATCTATTTCCAATAAAAATAGATAAATCTCAGCCGCGGTTAATGACTGAAGACGAGCGTGGCAAGTGGATCGAAATTTTTATCGGGTACGGTAATTATGATGATGAAATTAAGGAACAAATTCGTAACGGTGTGATTGAAATACCACAATAAATCAGGTATAATTTTGATAAATAAAATTTAATCATGAAAATTAAATTTGCAGGGGCGGCGGGCGAGGTTACGGGTTCAAAACATTTAATTACATTCAATAATAAAAAAATCCTTCTGGATTGCGGAATGTTTCAGGGTCGTCGTAAAGAGTCTGATGAAAAAAATCGCCATATGAAGATTGATCCGAAAGAAATCGACTGCGTGATTCTTTCACATGCGCATATTGATCATAGCGGAGATCTTCCAATTTTGGTCAAACAGGGCTTTCATGGGCCGATATATTGCACTCATGCTACGCGAGATTTATGCAATTACATGCTGGCTGATAGCGCTTATATACAAGAACGCGAGGCCGAGTGGCTGTCAAAACATAAGAAATTAGTCAATGGCAAAGCGCCGGAGCCTTTATATACAATGGATGACGCGGAAGAAACTTTGAAGTTGTTTCATGCGGTAAGTTATGAGCAAAGTTTTGTTGTCGAGGACGGTGTTGTGTGTTCATTTTATGACGCCGGACATATTCTTGGTTCGTCTTTGGTGCATTTGATTTTGTATGACAAAAAAACCAAGAAATCTGTGCGCCTGTGTTTTACAGGCGATCTCGGACGCAGAGGATTGCCGATTTTGCGCGATCCTCAGCCTATTCCTCCCACTGATATTTTGATCAGCGAATGTACTTATGGCAATCGTTTGCATGCGAATTTGGATACTGTAGAGGATGATTTGGCTGTTGTTGTGAATGAGGTGTGCAAGCGCGGAGGCAAATTGATAATTCCGGCTTTCGCTTTGGAACGCGCGCAGGAAATCGTTTATGATTTACATAAATTGCGAGAAAAAAATAAAATCCCTGCAGTACCGATGTATGTTGACAGTCCGTTGGCAGGAAATATAACTGAGGTTTTCCGTTCGCATCCGGAATGTTTCGATAAGAAAATTTACGAAGAATTTACCGAAGCCGGCAATAATCCTTTTGGTTTTGACGATTTGAAATATACTCGCAGCGTTGAGGATTCAAAGGCTTTGAATGAGAAATCGGGATCGATGATTATTATCGCGGCTTCCGGTATGTGCGAGCATGGCAGAATTCTCCATCATTTGAAAAATAATATTGAGAATAATAAAAATACCGTGCTGATTGTCGGTTATCAGGCTGCTGATACTTTGGGAAGGAAGTTGGTTGATGGCAATAAACAGGTTAATATTTTTGGGGACCCATATCAGGTAAAGGCAAATATTTATGTGATGGATGCGTTTTCCGCGCATGCGGATAGGAGTGATTTATTGGATTATATCGGCAGAATCGAAGGTTTAAAAAAAGTTTTTTTAGTGCATGGGGAACAAACCCAGCTCGAGGCTTTTTCCAAAGCTTTGGGTGATAATGGATATAAGGATGTTTATATACCGAAGTATGGGGAGGAAGTGGAGGTAAATTTATAAGATGGGGAATTTGTTATTGTACTATCCTATTTATGCGCTTGATACTGAGAAGAACTCGCGTAGGACTTGAGGCTGTCCACAAGGATGTTTAGTTTTTTCATTCCGTATTTAGGCGCCCATAGCTTCATTTGCTTCCAGTTTAGTTCGGAAAGGGAGTCAAATCTTTCCTCTTGCCAGCATGTAAAATCCGCCTTGAATTTTCTTGAATTAAGGTAAAGGTAATCGAGAAAAGCCTTTTCCGATGTTGCCATCCAAGCACCATCTTTTCTTTGTTCCACGCCAAAAAAAAATTTAGGCGAGAGATGGCGATAACTGAATTTACCAAATTCGTTACCATATTGCTGGGTCTTTTTTGAAGTAATCAAAGTATATTCGGTAACTCCCTCCGGGATAATTCCGTTCCATGACAAAACCGATTCAAGACTATAATAAGATGGGGAAACCATTTGCTGTCCGATAATAAACACATTCGGGTGAAAATCCGGAAAAGTGTATAGATTTTGCTTCAAGCGAACGAGTTTTTTATTTTTGCATAAACGAAAAAGTTGGACTCTCATTGATGCAGGTTTTTGATTAAAGTAATTCCGCAACTCTTCAAGAGTAAATGTTTTGTAATGAAATGGTTTGAGTTCATCAGCTTTCATGTTTTTTTAGGATAATCTTTTAAAAGAGTCAGAGTATTTGGGATGTAATCATCAAGCCACTGCCTAAAGGAATTTTCGTCCATAACGATAAATCTCTCCAGATCCATTTTCATGAGGGGGATATCCAGTTTTTTAATCTTTTCTGCAACGTCCACCAAAAGCTCTCCCTCAGTTTTAAATGTTTTTTTCTTTTGTTGTTTTGCGTTGGCATTCAAGTAAGCTAGATTGATGGGGATCCCTTGTTTTTGCTGTAAATACCACTGTAAGTCGTAGTAGTCGCGTCCTTTTTGGTATTCACGGAATAGCACGGTAGCGAGTTTCCCGGCGAACCCTGTTGCCAGATCGTGAGTGGAAATCATATAATCTCCGGCCATACTGCTGTAGTTTTTCTTTTCATAAGCTGCGAAAGCCGGAGGATTGGTATCAATCTCAATCTTGATTTTAATAGTTTGCGAAGGCAGAGGAGAAAAACCCACATCGTATAAAATATCAGAAAAAGAAAGCATTATTTTTAGAACATTTCTGTTTTTATTGAAATTTGCATGCAAATGAAAACCGGTGATTTTTTCAGAAAATGCCTTTGTAATCTCCGTAAAAAATCGTTCTGCAGGAAAGTCCGGATCAGGTTTATCAAGAGCTAAATCAATATCTTCGGAAAAGCGATTAATTCCGTACGAGAGACGAAGTTTTGTGCCTCCCATAAAATAAATGGGATAACTCATCTTTGTATATAAAACATATAAAACAAGGTATTGCAGCTCTTCCCTTAAATATTGGAACAAGAGCTGTTTGTCCTTAATACCTTTATATTTTTCCTGAAATGCCTTGAGAAAAAGAATATAGTTCATTTCTGAAAATTAACAAAAATGTATACTTACGGAAATAGTATATACCCGTGAAACATCCGCAGTCAAGATATTTTTCTGAATTGGAGCGGGTAACGGGAGTCGAACCCGTCTCTCAGCCTTGGGAAGGCTGCATAATACCGATATACTATACCCGCAGAGCAAAAACCGGATGGATTATATGGGGAATTTCATTTCAAAATCAATAAAATCAGACCAATCATGCGTTCCTTGTCTTTTGGATTACTTTCAGCCACAAGAAGCGTTAATGCGGTAAGCGCTTCTGGATTCATGCGTATGGGATTGAGTATACCGGTCTTTTTTAAAAACCATACGAAAGCAAAAGCACCCGAACGCTTATTTCCATCAATAAACGGATGATTCTTAACCGTAAAATACAATAGATGTGCGGCTTTTTGTTCTATTGTCGGATATAAATCTTTGCCTCCGAATGATTGCATGACATTGCCCAATATTCCATCTATGCCATGTTGTCTTGCAGTTCCAAAGAGATCGCCGGCTTGCCCTTTTTTAATAAGTCCGATTTTCAGAGCTGAAAGAGCCTCTATCAATTCATTTGCTGTAAGTTGAAATTCTTTTTTTGTTACTCCGGTCTTTGGAAAATTCTCTCTGTCATAAGCATCGAGTGAAAACCATGTGTCTGCAAACATTTTTATCAATTCGAGTGCATCGGTTGCGCCAACCGTACCGCCTGACGGCAACAGTGTCCTTACTTGTTCAACTGCTTTTAAGAATGAATTATAATTTTTCGCGAGTCGTTTTTTGTTTATTGTATAACCGTCAACGATGTGAGAATGAAGGGTTTTTGTCGCCCATTTTCGGAATTGAATGGCCCTAGCTGAATTGGCACGATATCCAACGGATAAAATAACATCCAATGAATAAAAAGCTACAGCCTTATCAGAATTTGCAATGTGCATTTTTTGCACATTGCTTTTCGCATCAACTTCTTTATCTTTCAGGATATTACCTATATGTTTAGTTGCTACGGATCGTTCAATATCAAAAAGTTGAGCAATTTGAGTCTGTGTTGCCCAGAAAGTCTCGGCAGATAAGTCTGCACGTAATTCAATAGCCCCTGTTTTTGCCTGATATAAGATAACCTGTTTTTCTTTTTCCATATATTTATTTTTTTCAATGATGTGATTGTAGCATTAGTTTAATGGCAAAACTACCTTATGTCTTTACCATAACAATGGTCGTTTCTCCTTGCTATAAAACTCCTAAAATGTAGAATCACTGCACATCATTTATTCTCAATATGGAAATCAGAAATATAGCCATTATTGCGCACGTAGACCACGGAAAAACAACATTGGTCGACGCTCTATTAAAGGCGGGCGGAGCTTTTGAATCCTACCAACACGTGATGGAATGCGTTATGGACAGTAATGATCAGGAAAGAGAACGCGGAATTACCATATACGCCAAAAACGCGGCCATAACTTACAAAGGGACTAAAATTAACATAGTCGATACCCCGGGACATGCTGATTTCGGATCGGAAGTGGAACGAATTTTGAGAACAGTGGACGGCGTATTGCTTTTGGTGGACGCTTTTGAAGGGCCGATGCCGCAGACCAAATTCGTTCTTAAAAAATCTTTGGAACTTGGTTTAAAAGTACTTGTTGTCATAAATAAAATCGATAAACCTCTCGCCAGGCCGGATAAAGTTGTGGATTTAACTTTTGATCTTTTCGTGTCTTTGGGCGCGACTAACGCACAACTTGATTTCCCATATATTTACACTATCGCGCGTGAGGGAATCGCAGTTGAGCATCTGGATGATCCAAGAAAAGACATCACTCCCCTTTTGGATTTCATTCTAAAACATATAAAAGCTTCTGTTTTTGATACTGAAAAACCTTTTCGAATGCAACCGGCCACATTAACGTATGATAATTTCATAGGTCGTATCGCCGTCGGCAGAGTATATGAGGGAAAAATTTCCGATAATAAGAATATTTTTGTAATTGGCAATGACGGTGTCAAAAGGCCGGGTAAAATTACTAAAGTTTTCACTTTTAAAGGAATACAAAGAGTTGGAACTCCTGAAATTGTAGCGGGCGATATCGTGGCGATTGCCGGAATTCCGGACATAGCGGTCGGAGAAACCATTACCACCAATGAAAATGCCGAGGCCTTGCCATCAATCACAATTGATCCTCCGGCCCTGGAAATTGATTTTATGGTAAATAATTCGCCATTCGCGGGAAGAGAAGGAAAATTTGTCACCAGCAGACATATAAAAGACAGACTGGAAAGAGAAATTGAGACGAATGTCGGATTAAAAATAAAAACCACTGCCAATTCCGACACTATCAAAGTATATGGCCGCGGAGAAATGCATATCTCGGTTTTGATTGAGAATATGCGGCGCGAGGGATTTGAATTGCAAATTTCAAGGCCGAAAGTGATTATGCGTGAAATAAACGGCATAAAGAATGAACCTATTGAATTCGCAGTTGTGAATGTTCCGGATAACATAGCCGGAAAGGTGATCGAAATGCTGTCTACGCGACATGGGAAAATGCAAAATATGAAATCGGAAAACGGGAATACAACAATGGAATTTTTAATTCCCACTCGCGGATTGCTTGGCTTTCGCTCGTTCTTTTTAACATTAACGAGAGGAGAAGGCACTTTATATCACGCATTTGATCATTTCGGTCCGTATACAGGGACTATTTCAAAACGAAGCGTTGGGTCTTTGATTTCAGGAGAGACAGGATTCTCAATGGCTTATTCCTTGTGGAAATTACAAGAGAGAGGGCCGCTTTTTATAAAACCCGCTACGGAAATATACGCAGGAATGATTATTGGCGAACACAATCATGCCAGTGATTTGGTTGTAAATGTTTTGAAAAATAAAAATTTAACGAATATCCGCGCTGCCGGAAGCGATGAGGCGATTATGCTTACAACTCCAATCGACATGAATCTGGAGCGCGCAATCGAATACATCAAAGATGACGAATATGTGGAAATCACTCCGTTAAATATCCGTCTTCGCAAAAAATTATTGACTGAAGTTGATAGGAAAAGGGAGGGCAGGAAGAAGCAGGGTTGAGATTCTGGGTTGACCTGAGACTATGGAGCTAAAGGTAATTTTTCCTTGTATTCTGTATAGATTTTGCTATAATCCGTATAGATTTGTATAGATTATATGGAAAATGATAAGCTAATATCAATTGGAGAAACCGCAAAACTACTAGGAGTTTCAATACAAACTTTAAGACGATGGGATAATGGTGGAATCTTAAAATCCTTTAGGGCCACCGCTAGCGGCAAAAGATTTTACAAAGAACAAGATATAAAATTTTTTTTAAATGATTTGCCCACAATTGGTTGGAAGTGGGCATCCCAGACTACTCCATCCGAGCCCATAAAAGAGTTTTACTGCCGAACTAAAGATATTTTCGCACCGGAAGGAAGACTTTTGAGTTTAATAAATGATTTACAAAAAGTTGACCATCTTGGTATAGATCCTTACCTATTAACTTCTATGGTCGGTGAAATTGAAGATAATTCTTATGCGCATAACTTAGGCAATTGGCCTGACATCCCGGGAATTTTTTTCGCCCATGATTTGAACAAAAAAATAATCGTACTTGCTGACAGAGGGCGTGGCATATTAGAAACCTTAAAATTTGTTAGACCGGAACTTCAATCCCACAAAGATGCTCTCAGAGTTGCTTTCACCGAAACTATTTCCGGAAGATCTCCGGAAAAAAGAGGAAACGGACTAAAATCTGTCAAAATTAGTGTCCTGGAAAACGATGTAAAATTGACTTTTAGGACAGGCGATGCAGAACTAAATCTAAAAAAAGGAGATCAGGAGTTGAACATTACTGAATGCGAAACTTTCCATGGTTGTTTTGCCGTATTAAAATTCTAACTTAATCATCCCATGCTTATTGAATTAAAAAAATTTGGTGACATCTTAACTTCAAGAGAAGCTGGAAGAGAGGCTTATTCAGCCTTTTTGCCAACTTTAAATTCACTCAATAACAACGAAGAGATCACCATTGATTTTCAAGAAGTATCAGTTTTAACCCCATCATGGGCGGATGAATTCGTAAGACCAATTATTCAGAACCATGCCAAGAAAGTTTCGTTCATAAATGATTCCAATCCTTCCGTGCAATCAGCTCTGCGATTTGCAAATCCAAAACTTGATTTGAGTAAAATTACAATATTTCAAGATGTTATTGTATTTGATGAGGTAACCGATGATAAAATTTACAATTCCAGCAAAGCATTACTTACCCTAACCTTCCCCTATAGCGATGAAGACGCATTACACGTTTTGACAAATAATAAAGTTGAAAAAATTTATATCCATCCTGTAGACAATTTAAGTGACGCACGTCTAGGAGCTGTTATTGAAATGCTTAACCAAGCTGGCATTAAAACCACCCTCAATCCTATTTAATATGGAATCTCTTTAATCTCAAAGCATTTGCGACAACAGAGATCGAGGATATGGTTGAGTTACTGTCAATCCGTCGCTTCAACGTAACATTCTTCGCAATAAACAGGCTCGGTACGGTCCGGAGAAAATGTTGTATTAATGTCTTTTTGGCATTTCGAACATTTGCGTTCATAAAGTTTCCTGGAATTTCGCATAGCCAATCTGTCCAAATATCTTTGATCAGGACAACGCTTCGGGATCGGCAATTTTAATTTTCTGTAAAAGTCGAGCTCTGCTTTTTGAATTTTATAATTTTTACCGGTTTTTTCGCATGCAAGGATTTCGTCACATATGGAATCATCCACTTCTCTAATACTATCCGGAATTTTAATTTTCTGAGGATAATATTCTTTTGGATCATGATCTTTCCATTTATATCCAGACTGCAAAGCTTCCTCTTTTGTAAGCGGATAGTAAATCTGAGCTTGAGTTTCGTTATAAGCAAAAGGCGAATATTTAATTGGGAAAAATTCTCCGTATTCTCCTGTTTTTCGGCCTCCAACGGCACTCACTGGTGCTCGCATATGTTCAACTATTTTTTTCTTTAGTTCGAGATATTGTTCTTTAGTGTATTTTTTATTAAGAATACAATATTCTCCATGATTCAACGAAATACACCCAAAGAGATTATTTCCCTCCCAACAAGTTTCACAATAAGAAATATCTTTTATATTTCGGGAAGTATCATTGCAAAAAGCCACATTAAAAGCCCCTCTTCCAACCGATTGGCACTCGTATACAAATTGACATCCTTCTTCTCCTCCATAAGTATCCACATCATAGCCGTTATTTATACGTTCACAGTGAAATACATATTTACAGTCTCGAAGATCCGAAGAATCAAAACAAAAATGAACGTCCTTGCAATTATTCAAATAATCCCCGGTGCAATTTTCATTCTGAAATCCATTGATATATTTTTGTGGAAATTTTTTCGCAAATTCCAAAAATTGTTTCCATAAATTCTGAATACTTTCAAAAGATTCCAGCTTAATAGAATTAATTTTCTCCATATATTGTTCCTTTGTCAGTCTTTCGTTTAAAAAATAAAATTCCTTGTTTCTCAAATTTACACATCCAAAACATTGTTTACAGCCTATACAATTTTTTAAGAACCATGAATCAGAACAATTTTTGCAAATCAAACAGTAACGAAGATTATAGCTATCTTTTATATCCAGACATTGATAACAAAGTTCGCACTCTTTGGCGTAACCACAATCGCATGTATTTACGCACCTAAAACTATTTTCAAGATAATAACAGTCCCTGTTATTGTCAGATTCAAAAAGCATATAACAATCTTTACTCCAGCTCGATAAATTCCCGTATTCCGCATTATCGTTTCCCACTGAATGATTTCTCATGCGCGGGACCACCTGCATAAGTTCGTGGAATTGGTCAAAAAATGGACGATTAAAATCAAATTCGCGTCCGTAGTCCAGAGCGTTCCATTTGTCACTAAAAAAATAATTATGATCAAATACTGGAAATGGCGTGTTTTCCGGATACATTCCAATTATTGTCTTTCCGCTGCCACTGCATTTTCGTTTATAAAGGGTGCGTTCATTGCGCCAGGCGAGTCTCCTGCGTTGGCGCTCCTCAGGACAGAGAGTTGGTAGCGGGACTTTCATTTTTTGGTAAAAATCCTCGTCTTCTTTTGTGATGAGGAATGGCTGTCCTGATTTTTTGCAGATTTGCTGTGTCATGTCGAGTCGTTTAGGATTTGCTATGTATTTGTAGTACAGCCTAAACGACTAACGGATGTCAAGCCGGCATGTTTTCGTTTTGTGAAACTTGATAACCAGTTTAGAATCCATTTGTATCACAAAATATCGTGCTTGACAAATACCATTTACCTACATTCAACTTTCAAGTGCAACACTCCATAGTTCTTCCGGGGTTTTGAACCC